>JBJEJG010000070.1:0-16445 GCA_051877795.1 Acetatifactor sp. | reverse complement strand
AGCCGGTTCAGGCAAATTTCCGTGCAAGCACGAATTTGCTCGAATCGGCTGACGAGTGAACTGTAAAACCACAAAAAACGACACAAAACCAACACTAATTTGTTGACTTGTGTGGTATATAGGCTTATAATAAAGTCAAAAAGCAACAAAACTATCCAGGAGGAATCAAAATGCAAAACGAGTACGAAATCAAAAAAGAAATCTGTGACATCGGCAAAAGAATCTACAACAGAAACATGGTTGCCGCAAACGACGGTAACATTTCCGTTAAGCTGAATGACAATGAGTTCCTTTGCACGCCTACAGGTGTATCCAAGGGATTCATGACCCCTGAGTATATCTGCAAGGTGGATGCACAGGGTAATGTTCTTCAGGCAAACGGCAACTTCAAGCCCTCATCCGAGATTAAGATGCATATGAGAGTTTATCAGGAGAGACCTGATGTAAGGAGCGTTGTACATGCACATCCCGTATATGCAACCAGCTTCGCAATCGCAGGTATTCCTCTTACACAGCCCATCATGCCCGAGGCAGTTATCGCACTTGGTTGTGTTCCTATCGCAAAGTACGGCAGACCTTCCACCATGGAGATTCCGGATGCGGTTTCCGAGTACGTTCAGTATTTCGATGCGGTACTGCTTGAGAACCATGGTGCTCTGACTTATTCCGATTCTTTGCTTAGCGCATATCTGAAGATGGAGTCCGTTGAGTTCTATGCACAGCTTCTGTATCAGTCCAGAATGCTGGGCGGCCCCAAGGAATTCACTCCTCAGCAGGTAGAAGACCTGTATGAAATCAGAAGACAGTTTGGCATGAAGGGACGTCATCCCGCAAATCTTTGCCCCAATGCAAAGGAAGGTAAGCCCAGCTGCCATACCTGCGGCGGTGGATGCGGCACCAAAAAGGATGCGTCAGCAGCTTCTCCTGAACTGGTAGCGGAGATTACCAAGAGAGTTCTGGAGCAGTTAGGCAAATAAGAGATTCTTCTTAACAGGATAATGATGAATAATAATGAAATTGAGAAAATCGTAAGGGAAGTTTTACAAAAGCTTCCGGAACATCAAAGCATCGCGGATGCGCCCAACAGAACATTGGGAAGCACAAACGGCGGTTCCGTTCCAATGACCATGTCTCTTGCCCTTGCCGTAAAGCTCATTGAGAGAATCGAGGCAAAGGCGGCAGAGTGGAACATGAGAGTGGTGACGGCAGTGTCGGATGCCTCCGGCAGACCGGTTGCGGTTCACTGTATGGACGGCGCATACATAGGCAGTTTTGATGTTGCATTAAACAAAACATATACTTCCATTGCCTTTCAGATGTCTACGGCAGAACTGGGGCGGCTCAGCCAGCCCGGTGAGAGCCTTTATGGCATCCAGTTTACCAACGAAGGAAAGATTGTTATTTTCGGCGGAGGCGAAGTGTTAAAAAGGAATGGAGTCATTATCGGAGCACTGGGCGTCAGCGGAGGTACTGCAGAGCAGGACACAAATCTGGCAGCCTATGGAAAATCCATTTTTGAGGAGGTAATCACGTGCTTGTAAATGAAAGCCTGGTACAGGACATTGTACAGGAGGTTGTGGCGAAGCTGAATATTCAGGAGCCGGCATTAAATTATCATGGTGTGTTCACCGATATGAACGATGCGATTGCGGCAGCGAAGAAGTCACAGGCGATTGTGCGCAGAATGTCCCTTGACCAGAGAGAACAGATTATTTCAAACATCCGCAGAAAGACCCACGAGCAGGCGGAAACCATTGCCAGAATGGGCGTTGACGAAACCGGCATGGGAAATGTGGGACACAAAATTTTAAAACATCATCTGGTGGCAGATAAGACACCCGGAACAGAGGACTTAAAGACAACCGCATGGAGCGGCGACAGAGGACTGACCCTGATTGAGATGGGACCCTTTGGCGTAATCGGAGCAATTACTCCCTGTACGAACCCCAGCGAGACGGTTATCTGCAATTCCATCGGAATGATTGCAGCAGGAAACACAGTTGTATTTAACCCCCATCCTCAGGCAATCAAGACATCCATGTATGCCATCAACCTCATTAACGAGGCATCTCTTGAGGCGGGCGGCCCCGACAACGTGGCTTGTACGGTGGAAAAGCCTACGCTGGAAACCAGCAATATTATGATGAAGCATAAGGACATTCCTTTGATTGCGGCTACCGGAGGCCCCGGCGTTGTTACCGCAGTGCTTTCCTCCGGTAAGAGAGGTATCGGTGCAGGCGCAGGAAACCCTCCCGCAGTGGTGGATGAGACAGCCGATGTCAGAAAAGCTGCTCAGGACATTGTAAACGGATGTACCTTTGACAACAATCTTCCCTGCATTGCAGAGAAGGAAATCGTGGCGGTGGATGCCATTGCAGATGAACTGATGAACTATATGATTACCGAGCAGGGCTGCTATCTGGCTTCCAAGGAAGAACAGGACAAGCTTATCGCAACTGTAATCACCCCGAAGGGACTGAACAGAAAATGTGTGGGACGTGACGCAAAGACACTGCTCGGCATGATTGGTGTTACCGTTCCCGACAATATCCGCTGTATCGTGTTCGAGGGTGAGAAGGAGCATCCGCTGATTGCAACAGAGCTGATGATGCCGATTCTGGGTATGGTTCGTGCGAAGGATATCGACGATGCCATTGAGAAGGCTGTATGGCTGGAGCACGGTAACCGTCATTCCGCACATATCCATTCCAAGAACATTGACAATATTACGAAATATGCGCGGGAGATTGACACCGCAATTCTGGTAAAGAATGCACCTTCTTACGCAGCACTCGGCTTCGGCGGAGAAGGCTATTGTACCTTCACCATTGCAAGCCGTACCGGAGAAGGTCTGACGAGTGCAAAAACCTTTACAAAGAGCAGACGCTGCGTTATGGCGGACAGCTTGTGTATACGATGAGAAAGGAGAACAACAATGGCTGACACAGCACAGATTGAAGAGATTGTGAAGCAGGTACTGGCAAGCATGTCCGGTACGGTAAGTGCGAATCATCCTGTGGCAAGCAGCAGTGCAGCAAACAAAAGCATTCCGAAGACGGCACATGTTGCAATGCTGACAAGTCTTGAACACTTTGATGTAAAAGAGTTCCCCATGCCTGAGGTCGGGGATGATGATATTCTGGTAAAGGTGGAGGGCTGCGGCGTCTGTGGTACAGATGCGCATGAGTTCAAGCGTGACCCCTTCAGCCTGATTCCCGTGGCACTGGGACATGAAGGAACCGGTGAAATCGTAAAGATGGGTAAGAACGTCAAGAAGGACAGTGCAGGCAAGGATTTGAAGGTGGGCGATAAGGTTGTCACCTGTATGATTTTCAAGGACAACCCGGATATCACCATGTTTGACTTAAACAAGCAGAATGTGGGCGGCGCAGACGTATATGGTCTGCTTCCCGATGATGACATTCACTTAAACGGCTGGTTTTCCGATTATATCTTAATCAGAGGCGGCTCTACCGTATTTAATGTAAGCGACCTGGATTTATACTCCCGTGTACTGATTGAGCCCTGTGCGGTTCTGGTGCATGCAGTAGAGAGAGCAAAGAGCACGGGTATCCTTCGCTTCAACTCCAGAGTGGTTGTTCAGGGATGCGGTCCTATCGGCTTGATTTGTATCGCAATTTTGCGTACAATGGGTATTAACAAGATTGTGGCGGTAGACGGAGAGCAGAAGCGTCTTGACTTTGCAAAAGAGCTGGGCGCGTCCGATGCGGTAAACTTCAAGGAGCACAAGGGAATTGAGGCACTGACCGCAGCAGTACAGGAGAAGTGTGACGGACATCTGGCAGATTTCGCCTTCCAGTGTACCGGTTCTCCCGCGGGACATTCCAATATCTATAAGTTCATCCGCAATGGCGGCGGACTTTGTGAACTGGGATTCTTCATCAACGGCGGAGATGCAACCATCAATCCTCACTTTGATATCTGCTCCAAGGAGATTACCACTGTGGGCAGCTGGGTATATACCCTGAGAGATTATGCAACTACCTTTGATTTCTTAAAGAGTGCGAAGAAAATCGGACTTCCCATTGAGAAGCTGATTACCCACACCTATCCTCTGGAGGAAATCAATGAGGCTCTGAAGACCAATCTGGCAATGACAGGACTGAAGATTGCAATTATTAACAAGTAATAGTTTGAAAACGAGGAAGCTATGGAAGAAGCGGTAGGACTTTTGGAGGTATACGGACTGACCTGTGCATTTATCGCAGCCGATGCGGGCTGCAAGGCAGCGAATGTCAGACTGGAAACCTTCGATAAAAATAAACCTGCAAATGCAGATTCGTTGCCGGTACCCTTACTGGTGACAATCAAATTCCGCGGAAGCGTTGCGGATGTGGAGGCTGCTATGGCAGCGGGTGAGGAGATGGCAAAGTCCCTCACGGGCGTAGTGCAGAAGCACATTATTGCAAGACCGACTTCCGACACGGAAAAAATGTTGAAGCTGAACGCCTTCGACAAAAACTAAAAAACAATACATATTTATTTGCCTATATGAAAGGAGAACATTATGGCACAGGAAGCATTGGGAATGGTAGAAACAAGAGGTCTGACAGCAGCAATTGAGGCAGCTGATGCAATGACAAAGTCTGCTGAGGTAACTCTGGTAGGTACCGAGAAGATTGGTTCCGGACTGGTAACCGTTATGGTACGCGGTGATGTAGGAGCAGTGAAGGCATCTGTAGAGAGCGGTTCCGCAGCAGCAAGCAGACTGGGAGAACTGGTAGCAGCACATGTGATTCCCCGTCCTCACGCTGATGTAGAGAAGATTCTGCCCCGCGTGTAGAATTCAGACGGTCACGAAGAAAAGTGAAGATGAAAGAAGGAGCCGGACAATGAGCAATACATCATTAGGCTTTATTGAGATTTCAGGTGTGGTTGCCGCGGTGGACGCACTGGATATTATGTGCAAAACTTCCGGCGTGGAACTGGCTACCTGGGAGAGAAAGCTCGGCGGACGTCTTGTCACGATTATCGTAAAAGGTGATGTGGCAGCTGTCACAGAGGCTGTGGAAACAGCTGCAGAAAAAGCAATCAAGAAACCCGTGGCAAAGGGAGTTATTGCTAATCCCCATGAGGAGATTATAAGGCTTGTCAACTTAAGTGCAAGCAGATTCATGAACAAGCAGGCAGAGGAAGCCGCGCTTGACGAAAGAACAATTCAGGAAATATAAAACAAAACAAGAAAACAAAAAACAGGAGGAAATCAAAATGGCACAGGAAGCATTAGGAATGGTAGAAACAAGAGGTCTGGTAGCAGCAATCGAGGCTGCGGATGCAATGTGTAAGGCAGCAAACGTAACTCTGGTAGGTACCGAGAAGATTGGTTCCGGACTGGTAACCGTTATGGTACGCGGTGATGTAGGAGCAGTGAAGTCTTCTGTAGAAGCTGGCTCTGCAAGTGCATCCAAGCTTGGCGAGCTGGTAGCTACTCATGTAATCCCTCGCCCTCACACTGATGTTGAGATGATTCTTCCCAAAACGAAATAATAGACCGGGAGGAAACTCATGGAACAGCAGACTGTTGAAATGATTACAAAAATGGTGCTTCAGTCTCTGAACCAGATGGAGACGAAGACAGGTGGCTTTCAGGTGCCGGTGGGTGTGTCTGCGAGACACATCCATCTGACACAGGAGCATGTGGAAATCCTTTTCGGTGAAGGTTATCAGCTGACAAAGAAAAAGGATTTGATGGGCGGGCAGTACGCCTGCAATGAAACCGTTACCGTTGTGGGATTAAAGCTGCGCGCGATTGAAAATGTGCGTGTGCTTGGCCCTGTCAGAAAGGCATCCCAACTGGAAATTTCAGCTACCGATGCTTTAAAGCTTGGCATCGCAGCGCCAATCAGAGAGTCCGGCAATGTGGCGGGAAGCGCTCCGATTGCGGTAGTTGGCCCCAAGGGAGCCATCTATTTAAAGGAGGGCTGTATCATTGCCATGAGGCACATCCATATGTCGCCTGCAGATGCTGCGGCGGCAGGTGTGCATGACGGTGACATTGTATCTGTCAGGGCAGACAACGAGCGCGGCACCGTGTTCAACCAGGTGAAGATCCGGGTGCATGAAAGCTTTACATTGGAGATGCATATCGATACGGATGAGGCGAATGCTTCTAAAATCAAAACCGGTGACAAGGTGACAATTATTAAGTAATGGTAATGATTCAAAATTGACCTTGACGAGCAAGCTCTCAAGGTCAATTTATGCTAAATCTGCATGGCTCTGAATAATTACATATAGGAGAGATGATACCATGGTGATAGGCAAGGTAGTGGGAAGCATTGTTTCCACGCGGAAATGTGAAAACCTGATTGGAAATAAATTTATGATTATAGAGCCTCTGGAGGAGATGGCAGCATGTGCCTCCCGTTTTGTGGCGATTGACAATATCGGAGCCGGAATCGGTGAGACGGTTCTTGTGGCGACCGGAAGCGCAGCCCGGGTCGGCATGGAGAGTGCGCCCGTAGATGCGGCAATTGTCGGAATTGTGGATGAAAAATAAGAAATGACAGGGTTTTTCCCGTTATTTTGGAGAGCTATTTATGAATATTGCAACTTTGAAACAGATTCTGCAGAATGAGGGTGTGGCAGGTGCCGGTGGCGCGGGCTTCCCCACCTATGCCAAGCTGGATGAGCGGGCAGAAATCATTCTGATGAACTGCGCGGAATGTGAGCCTCTTCTGAAGCTGCACAGACAACTTCTGGAGCAGCATGCGGAAGAAATTCTGCGCACCTTCCAGATGCTGGCTGAGACGGTTGGTGCCTCTGAGGCGGTCATCGGGATTAAGAGAGAATATAAGGCCACTTTAAAGGCCATAGACAGATATATAGATGCCTACCCCAACATGAGAGTGCAGCTGCTGGACAGCGCTTATCCCATGGGTGACGAGGTTGTGCTGATTTATGAGGCTACAGGGAGAGTCATTCGTCCCGGCGGACTTCCCATAGAGGAAGGAGTAGCCGTTTTTAACGTGGAAACAGTTTACAATGTATACCGGGCGGTGGAAAAAAATACTCCTGTGCTGGATAAACTGGTTTCGGTTGTGGGTGAAGTGGAGCATCCTCTTACCCTGCGCGTGCCCATCGGTGCGTCTGTAAAGGATGTTGTGGCGTATGCCGGAGAAATCACTGTAGAGAATCCGGCTTATTTGATAGGCGGACCGATGATGGGAAATCTCGGAGATGAGAATACAACCGTTACAAGAACCACCAATGCCATTATCGTGTTGGATAAAAAGCATTCCCTGATACAGAGGAAAAACAGGAATACCGCCATTGATTTAAAGCGTGCGGCGTCCTCCTGCTGTCAGTGTGAGACCTGTACGAGTCTTTGCCCCAGACATGCGCTGGGACATCCGATAGAGCCGCACAAGTTCATGAGAAGCGCTGCAAATCAGGATTTTCAGGATACCAATGTATTTGTCAATACCATGTTCTGCAGCTCCTGCGGATTGTGTGAGAATTTCTCCTGCCCACAGGGCCTGGCGCCCAGAACGCTGATTACGGAGTATAAAAACGGTCTGAGAAAAGCAGGGGTGAAGCCCCCTGCAGATGTTCAGCCGACGGCGGTCTTAAAGAGCAGAGAATACCGCAAGGTGCCGGAGGAGAGACTGGCAGCGAGACTCGGTGTAGCAAAGTATGATGTGGAGGCGCCGCTGCAGCCGGATGCATTCTGGAAAGAAAATCGACAGATTCATAAGGTAAAGATACGCTTGAGCCAGCATATCGGGGCGCCTGCCGCAGCCTGTGTGGAGAAGGGCGCGGTGGTGAAAGCGGGAGACAGGATTGCGGAACCCGGAAAGGGATTAAGCATTGCCATCCATGCTTCCATAGACGGTGTGGTACAGGAAGTGACCTCTGAGTATATTACAATAGCAGAAACTAAGTAAGGAGAAGATTTCACATGAGCAGAGCAATCGGAATGATAGAATTTAAGACGGTTTCGGCAGGCGTTACTGCCGCGGATCTCATGGTGAAGACGGCGGCAGTCGAACTGATAGAGGCGCAGGTTGTCTGTCCCGGAAAATATATTGCCCTGATTACAGGGGATTTAAGTGCAGTGGATGCGGCAGTTGCATCGGCAAAGAACCATTATCCGGAGCAGCTGATAGACAGCTTTGTACTGGGAAATCCCCATGAAGGAATTTTCCCTGCCATTTACGGAACAACCCATGTGGAGCATGTGAGCGCGCTGGGCGTACTGGAGACCTTTGATGCGGCAGCGATTATTGTCGCGGCTGATGTGGCGGCAAAGACAGCGGAGGTGGAACTGATAGAACTTCGTATAGCGAAGGGTATGTGCGGAAAATCCTATGTTTATCTGTGCGGAGAGGTGTCTGCCGTAGATGCGGCAATTTCCAGAGCGAAGGAGAGTGTGTCGGAAAGCGGCATGTTCCTTGATTCTACCGTAATTGCCCATCCGGACGAGCAGATTGTAAGGTCAATTATCTAGTATACTGTAAAAGCAGGTTGTTGCCATACTTTGTTCGATGTATTGAGCGGATTTGTATGTAAAAACAGCAATATGGGGTAGGAAGGGGAGAAAATAATGCTTGCAGTGGAGCGCCGGAATTTGATTCTGGAGAAATTGCAGGACGAAAAAAAGGTAGTGGTCAGTGAACTGAGCACTCTTTTTGACGTATCTGAAGAAACCATCAGACGAGATCTTGACAAATTGGACAAGGATGGACTTGCCACCAAGAGCTATGGCGGTGCAATCCTGAATGAGAACACCAGCTTCGATATGCCTTTTAATGTACGAAAGAAGCGGAATATGCGCGGCAAACAGATCATTGCTGAACTGGTAAGCGGACTGGTACAGGAGGGGGAGCATATCATTGTTGACCCCAGTACCACTGCGGTTGCCATTGTCAAGGCGCTGAAAAGCAGGAAGCGCCTGACTGTGATTACGAACTCTATTGAGGTGCTGGTAGAGCTCTCCGATGTGAGCGGCTGGGATATTATTTCCACGGGCGGTACACTGCGGGAGAGTTATCTGGCGCTGGTAGGGCCAAAGGCTATGGACGGCATCAGTTCTTTCAATGCGGAAAAGGTAATTTTATCCTGCAAGGGCATTGATATGCAAAAAGGAATCACGGATGCGAACGAGATGTTTTCCCAGGTAAAACAGACCATGCTGAAGTCTGCAAAACAGCGGATACTGGCAGTGGATTATACGAAATTTAATAATGTTGCCTTCTCGAAAATCTGTGAGTTTTCAGATATTGATATGGTGGTTACGGATATCCGGCCCTCTGAGGAGTGGATGGGATATTTTGCAGAGAAAGGAATCGAATGTCTCTATGGCAAAGAAAATGACGAAGACGATAGCCTTTACCAATAACAAGGGTGGAAGCGGTAAGACGACCACCTGCGCCAATCTGGGGTATTCTCTGTCTGTGATGGGAAAAAGAGTCCTTATGGTGGATGGGGATATGCAGTTAAATCTCTCGCTTTCCTTTTTCGGAGAGGATGAGGTGCTCGCATTTGCTTCCGGGGAGAAGAATTTGTACAATGCTGTGAAAAAGGAAGAGGATCTGACGGATTATGTGGTACACACACCCTATGAGAATCTGGATTTGATTCCGTCTTCCACTCTGATGAGCGGTATAGAGTTTGAACTGTTTACCAAATGGCAACGAGAGATGATTCTGTCCAGAGGTTTGGCAAAAATTAAGGAAAGCGGAGCTTATGACTATATTTTGATTGATGCGCCGCCGACGCTGGGCGGCTGGGTGATGAACATTCTTTGTGCCTCAGACTACTGCATTCTGCCGGTGGAGGCTTCTCCCTGGGGACTTTTCGGTGTGGCAAACATGTTTGAGTTTCTGGAGAATGTGAAGAAGCTTGCCCCCGGACTGGAACTGCTTGGGGTAGTGATTACCAGAATGGATGCCAGAAAGAATTACGGGAAGCAGACTCTGGAGGTTTTAAAGCAGTTTGACGAGGTTACGGTATTTGATACGGTGATTCGGGTGGACAGTGAGATAGAATGGGCACAGGATCATTCCAAACCCGTGATGGTATACAAAAAGAGTGCCAGAAGTGCAGGAGAATATATGGAGTTGGCAAAGGAGGTAGACAAAAATGTCCGTAGGAGCAGGTAGTATTAAGAGAGCTGCAAAGGCAGCAACGAAGGTGGAAGAGGCGAAGGAAGCGGCAGTAAAATCGACAGAGACAACGACGGTAAAGCCGGAAAAGCCCAAGACAGAAAAGCCCAAGGCAGAAAAGCCCAAGGCAGAAAAGCCCAAGGCAGAAAAGCCGGAGGAAAAGAAGACGGTGGGTGTAAAGAAAACGTCAGGTGTAAAGAAAACATCAGGTGTAAAGAAAACGTCAGCTGTGAAGAAAACATCAGTTGTGAAAACGCAGGCGGAAAAACCTGACACTGTGCATGGAAAGAGGTACGGAATAGGAGAAGAACTTCCAATTTACCTGATGTAAGTTATGTTTTTTTAGTGCTTTTTGTCGTCCGTTATGCTATACTATAAATAGTTCACAGCAGTGTTAATTTTTCTATGAAGCGAAGGACGGTGGAAGATGTACGAAGGAGTAAAGAGCAACGGAAAAATAGATCCGGATTTTGAATATGGATGGTTTCTGGAGACAATAGAGCTGCATTGCGACGGACTGGAGGCAAAGGCCAGAGAAGTGCTGCGCGGGATGTTCTGCGGGGTGTTACGCATTGTAACAGGCTACAAGTGGCTGGAGGAGCCGCCTGAGCGGATAGATTTATCGGGTGTGTGCATTACGGTAGAGGTAGTGCAGGATGAAGCCGGTAAAAACCATAATGACATTCTGGGAAACTGGAATATTATTTTCCGGTTTGAGGCAGGCAGCAGTGCTGCGGGAAAAGCGACGACGCAGGCAACGCTGTTCAATATCCAGAAAACAATGGAGCGATTTATCCGTGCCAGATTCAACATAGAGGAGCCGAAGGATCTTGCCTTTTTCGTGCTGGAGCAGCAGCGTAAGGATTTGGTTCAAAAGCATTTTGTGGGGGTCGTGTAGCTTTCCGCCGGAAAGGGCGGTAAAATATAAGTAAGCGAAAGAACAGGAGGATTTAGTCGTATGGCAAACAGATTTGTATTGAACGAGACTTCTTATCACGGAGCGGGTGCAATTCAGGAGATTGCTACAGAAGCTCAGGGCAGAGGATTTCAAAAGGCATTGATTTGCTCCGACCCGGATTTGATACGCTTTGGAGTTACAAAGAAGGTTACGGATGTATTGGACAAGGCGGGGCTTGTCTATGAAATTTATTCCAATATCAAGCCCAATCCCACCATTGAGAATGTACAGCTTGGAGTGGAGGCTTTTAAGAAGGCCGGTGCAGATTATCTGATTGCCATTGGCGGCGGTTCTTCCATGGATACGGCAAAGGGAATCGGTATTGTAATTGCGAACCCTGAATTTGCCGACATCAGGAGCCTGGAGGGTGTGGCGCCTACAAAGAATAAGTCAGTTCCCATTTTTGCAGTACCTACCACCGCTGGAACTGCAGCAGAGGTTACAATCAACTATGTAATCACAGATGTGGAAAAGAATCGTAAGATGGTGTGTGTTGACCCCAAGGATATCCCTGTGGTGGCCTTTGTAGATTCTGAGATGATGGCTTCCATGCCGAAGGGGCTGACCGCCGCTACCGGTATGGATGCGCTGACACATGCAATCGAGGGATATATTACCGCAGGCGCATGGGAGCTTTCGGATATGTTCCATCTGAAAGCAATCGAGATTATTTCCAGAAGCCTGAGAGGCGCAGTTGCCAATACGCCCGAAGGACGTGAAGGAATGGCACTGGGACAGTATGTTGCGGGCATGGGCTTTTCCAATGTCGGACTTGGAATCGTTCACTCTATGGCACATCCTCTGGGTGCATTGTATGATACTCCTCACGGCGTGGCAAATGCAATTATTCTTCCCACTGTTATGGAGTATAATGCAGAGGCAACCGGTGAGAAGTATCGTGAGATTGCCAGAGCTATGGGCGTGGAGGGCGTTGACTCCATGAGTCAGGAGGAATACAGAAAGGCTGCTGTCGATGCGGTAAGAAAGCTTTCTCAGGATGTGGGAATTCCTGCTGACCTGAAGGAAATTGTCAAGAGAGAGGATATTCCTTTCCTGGCACAGTCCGCATATGATGATGCCTGCAGACCCGGCAATCCTAAGGAGACCAGCGTGGAGGATATTACCAGACTGTATGAATCTTTGCTGTAAGAGTCATGCTACGATGTAAGACGTCAGTCTTATGCGAAGCATAGACAGCCGTAAATGAGAGAGCCATTTTCCAAAATCGGAGAATGGCTCTTTGTAAGGGAAATATTCAAAATCTGAATTGGAAAGGTGAGGGATAAAATGGAACTGGAGCAGTTAAGAAATGATATGGTTGCGGCAATGAAGGCCAGGGATAAGGAGAGAAAGGATGCTATTTCCTCTCTGGTAGCAGCTGTGAAGAAGGCGGCCATCGATGAGGGCTGTCGTGAGGATGTACCCTCCGAACTGGTGGACAGAGTAATTTTGAAGGAACTGAAAACAGCAAAGGAACAGCTGGACGCCTGCCCGGCAGAGCGTACAGATTTGTTGGCTGAATATCAGAAGCGTCATGATGTAATTGCAGAGTATGCACCGAAGATGATGTCTCGGGAAGAGGTAAAGGCATACATTGAGGGACATTTTGCCGATGTTGTTGCAACGAAGAATAAAGGGCAGATTATGAAGGCAGTCATGGCGGAACTGAAGGGCAAGGCAGACGGTAAGGTCATCAATGAGACGGTAGCTGAACTGTGTAAATAATTCTTGCAGAATTTACGGAAGATGTGTTGGAGGTTTTCAATGGAAGGATTGGGAACCTCTTTTTAATTTAATTATTTTTTTATTTGACAGATGCGTCCGAAAAACGGTAAGATATAAATACAAGTCGCAGACAGCGGAATTCTCCGTGTTGATACGCCAAGGGGTGCATAAGGGATATAAGGAGGTAGTTTTATTGAAGAAGAACGAAAGTTATTTAAAGGATTACGCATTACTATGCAGGCAGGCAGATAAGCTGGAGCCGGAACTGTTTGACAGGTATGATGTGCAGAGAGGCCTGCGTGACAAAAACGGAAATGGTGTTGTAACCGGTTTGACAAATATTTCCAGAATAGAATCCTTTCAGATGGTTGATGGTGTGAAGACACCATGCGAAGGAAAACTCTGGTACCGGGGTTATGACTGTATTGAACTTGTAAAGGGCTTCCGGGGAAAGCATTCCGGCTTCGAAGAGGTGGCCTATCTGTTATTGTTTGGGGAACTTCCCACAGAACAACAGTTGAAGGAATTCCGGGATATTCTGGCTTCTCACAGAACTTTGCCGACGAATTTTACCAGGGATGTTATCATGAAAGCTCCCAGCAGCGATATTATGAATTCCCTGACAAGAAGCGTTCTGACGCTGGCTTCCTATGACAGGAATTGCAGCGATACCTCTATAGAAAATGTGCTTCGTCAGTGTATCGGATTAATCAGTGTGTTTCCCATGCTGGCTGTTTACGGTTATCATGCCTATAACCACTATCAGAACGATGAGAGCATGTACATTCACCGCCCTTCCAAAAAACTGTCTACGGCAGAAAATCTGTTGATGATGCTCAGACCGGATAAGCAGTATACAGAACTGGAGGCAACGGTACTTGATATCGCACTGGTGCTGCATATGGAGCACGGAGGCGGTAACAATTCGACCTTTACGACCCGTGTGGTGACATCCTCCGGGGCAGATACCTATTCTGTGATTGCGGCAGCCTTGTCCTCTTTAAAGGGGCCTAAGCATGGCGGAGCCAATATCAAGGTTGTGGAGATGATGCGCGATATTGAGGCCAATGTATCCGACTGGGAGGATGAGGATGCAGTAAGAGATTACCTGAAGAAGATTCTGAACAGGGAGGCTTTTGACAAAAAAGGGCTGATTTACGGAATGGGACATGCGGTATACTCGCTGTCCGATCCCAGAGCACAGGTGTTCAAAGGCTTTGTTCATCAGCTTGCTACTGCAAAAGGAAGGGAAAAGGATTTTGCACTGTACTCGATGATAGAACGGCTTGCACCGGAGGTAATTTCCGAGAAAGCACGCATCTATAAGGGTGTCAGTGCCAATGTGGACTTTTACAGCGGATTTGTATACAGTATGCTGGAAATACCGTTAGAAATGTATACCCCCATCTTTGCCATTGCAAGAATTGTGGGCTGGAGCGCACACAGAATAGAAGAGTTAATCAATATGGATAAGATTATCCGCCCTGCCTATAAGAGCGTGATGCAGGAGCGGGAGTATGTGAATATGGAAGACAGAAAATAAACAGAGAAAAAGAAACAGCTGACCTTGCATGTGAAGGCCAGCTGTTTTTGTTTAAATCTTGAACTTTCGCATATGCTCTGCAAGAGCAAAGGATGCATCTGCCACTTCATCTGCACCTTTTGCAACCTGACGGCTTTCTGCGGAGAACTGAAGGGAGGCCTCTGCCAGAACCTCTGTAGATGCCAGAATTTCTTCTGTGCTGGCAGACTGTTCCTCGGAGAGAGCAGCAATATTGGTGGCTACGTCATCTACATGGGCAATCTGATTTACGATTTCCGTCAGCAAGGCATCTGCTGCTGTCACGTTGTTATAGATTCGTTCAAAAATATCGCAGGAGGCGGTAATTTTTCCGGAATTATCCCTGATATAGGAGACGCTCTGTGCTGTCTGCTGCACCATGTAGGAAACCTGCGAGGTTACCTGTGCGATAATGTCTGAAATCTGAGATGCGGAGGAGGCGCTGACTTCTGCCAGCTTTCTGATTTCTTCCGCAACCACTGCAAAGCCTCTTCCCGCTTCACCGGCTCTGGCCGCTTCAATAGCTGCATTTAAGGACAAAAGGTTTGTCTGGTCGGAAATGTCGCTGATAATGCCTACCATGGTATTGATTTGCTCAGTGGAGCTTCCCACATTTACCACGAGTTTTTCCAGCTGCTCCATGGAGTTCACAATGGCGCCCATGGCTTTGTTTACTTCCTCCATATCGTTCCTGCCGAGGGTGGCTACCTCGACAGTCTGCTTCATGCTTTCTTTTGCTTCACTGCTGCGGCGGTTGGTATCATCTACCACCTGAGACAGGGTGGTTGCATGTGATGCCAAATCCTGAATGCCGGTTGCTACCTGGTCGATGGTTACTTTTACGTCACTCATGGAATCGGCCTGAGAGTCGGCTGACTGGTTCAGGCTCCCTGCAATCTGTTTTGTGGTTTTTCCGGATTTATCCAGCTGTTCTGAAATATCACGGATATCGGAAATAATATCGCGCATAATAAGGACGAAATTATTGAGTGAATTGCCCATAAGTGAAATTTCGTCATGTCCTTTTGCGGATACGGTCACGGTAAAGTCTCCGTCCGTAATTGAGGTCAGAGTGTCGGTCAGGGTGTTGACAGGCTTCAGGGTCTTTTGCAGGAACAGTGTCAAAACTACAATGATGAGCACCAAAACAACAGAAAAGATAATCGCAATGTTTACCAGAAGAGAGGATAAATCGCCCAGTATGCACATCTGATCAACGCAGGAGACAAGCACATATGGAGTGCTGTCGATGTAGGACAGAATCACATAGTATTCAGTGAAGCCGTCTGAAATGGTGAAAAGTTCCGTATTATTTTTTGATATCTCTTCAGCGACACAGCTAAAAAAGCTGCCTGCGTCAGAATCCGTGAGAGCGGTTCCGACAAGGGAGGAATCGCGGTGCGCAATAATACAGTCGGTGCTGCTGTCTACCATAAACATATAGCCTTCATCCAGAATGGAAATCTGAGATACAGTTTCGCGTACAGAATCCAGCTTTTTCGGCAGGAAAAGCAGTTGGAGGTAGGCGTCGGACATGTTTTTGCTGCCGGTGGCGGTGAGAAGGGAATTTTCCACCGACATGGTATTTGCTTTCGCTTCCGAAATAAGTACCTGTTTGGAGTTGGTGAGAAGCGACTGTCCGGTACTCATGAAGATGATAGCTGCGGTGGCAATAAAAGAAACCACGAGCAGAGGGATTGTCAGCAGCAGGATTTTCTTGCGCAATCCGAAAATTTTTGGCCCGGTTGTTTTTGGGTTTGCCATATTATGCCTCCATAATGTAAAAATTTAGAAAATTTTGTAAAAATATATGTTAAAAATATCATATTTTTTATAAAATTACAATTAATTTCCATCGCGCAGTATGTTTTGTATGTAAAAAATGATATAATGAGCGCATATAAAAAACAAGCGGCTGCGCAGCGTAGATGTAAAGTGGGGACAAAAATGGCTACAGTAATCAATTATTTAAAAGAATACGGGGATTATTCATTTCGGGAACTGCCGATGACGGAGGTGGACACGGTAGTTTAACAGTTGAATAAGCGAAAAATCCTTGCAGGCCTTGAAAAGC
>JBJEJG010000069.1:0-3201 GCA_051877795.1 Acetatifactor sp. | reverse complement strand
TGGAATCCGGCTGCAGACATGGCTGATCCGAGGCAATAAACATATAATAATCCGATTCATCCCCGGCTGCCCGGAGTCCGTTTTTAATGGTAAAGGATGCTCCACGGGCACTTTCGGGACTGGAAACCGCGTTCCAGCCTTTCTCTTCTGCCGCCCTGAGAATTTCATCAAACCGGCTCACCACAAATACGCGGAAAACAATCTGACCGGATAAAAAAGTGTCAAAACCAATGGGATTTACTGGCACTTTTTCTATTGCCTGCTCTGCCCGGTCCATCACATATGTGAACATGGGCCGTCCCTTTATCCGATACAGCAGTTTATTACTTCCGAAACGGCGGCTGTTGCCAGCCGCCATTATAATAAAATCAATCTTAATCATATCAGTCCTTTGACTGTTCTTTCTCCCGAAGTGCCACGAGAATCTTCTCCGGTGTAATGGGAAGCTCATGGAAGTAACATCCTGTCACACCGGCAATGGCATTATTCAGTGCCGGCGAAGGGGTATTGATTACAATCTCACCAATGGACTTTGCACCGAAAGGTCCTCTGTCCTCATAGCTGCTTTCAAATTCCACCTGAATATTATGAATATCCTGTCTCGAGGGAATCTTGTACTGCATAAAGGAATTGTTGTACAAACGTCCGCCGGTGCTGTACTGGACATCCTCATACAACGCCATTCCGATTCCCTGACCGATTCCTCCTTCCACCTGAACTCTTGCCAGATTTCGGTTGATGGGAGTACCGCAGTCCACCACTGCCACATAATTAAGAATCTCCACAGAACCGGTCTCCTTATCCACTTCAATCTCCACAATACCGGTCATAAAAGGAGGCGGTGATGTGGGAGAACAGTTGCTGACAGTTGCTTCTATGGTATGATGAGGCATGGCCATGGATTTTGCCGCGATTTCCGCCAGAGATATCTCTTTGCCGCTCACAGGGCTGTAAACCCGGTCTCCTTCATACAAAAGAGCCTCCTTTTCCGCTATATCGGTAATCCCCATCCAGACTGCCGCATTTGCCAGGATGTTGTCCACAACCTGCATGGCCGCCTTTTCCACTGCCTTTCCTGTTACAAAAGTAGTACTGGAAGCGTAGGAACCTGCGTCATAAGGAGAGGCATCCGTATCTGCAGCCAGCACCATGATATGGTCGTAAGGACACTGAAGCACCTCTGCTGCAATCTGCGCAAGAATCGTATCGCACCCGGTACCCATATCCGCGGAACCGATCATCAATGTAAATAATCCATCATCATTCAGCTTGATGGTTGCCGAGCCTACATCCACGTTGGAAATACAGGAGCCCTGCATAGCCATGGCAACTCCGAGACTGCGTACTTTTCCGTTGCCCATATCCTTCACCCGTTCTCTGGAATCCCAGCCGATCATGGCTTTAGCCCTTGCCATACAGCGGTCAAGGGCACAGCTGTCATTAGGTTCTCCATAATAAGCAGGCATATTGCTTCCTTCCAGAAGCATATTTTTCTCACGAATTTCCGTAGGATCCATGCCCAGTTTATCCGCCAGTTCGGAAACAAGCGATTCCAGAGCAAAAACGCCCTGAGTTGCCCCATATCCCCGATATGCTCCGGCAGACATGACGTTGGTATAAACCACATCATAGCGGAAACGGAAAGCCTCTGCATTTCTTCCGTAAAGAGGAATGGATTTATGACCGCTCAGACCCACGGTTGTAGGACCATGTTCCCCATAAGCACCCGTATTGGACAGAGTGTACATATCAATGGCGCGAATGGTTCCATCTGAGGAAGCACCGATCTTAACGGTAACCTCCATCTCATGGCGGGGTGAAGATGCCGTCTGTGATTCTTTTCTGCTGAAAATCATCATGGACGGTCTGCCTGTCTTCCACGTGACAAATGCCGGGAATACTTCTGCCACCACGCTCTGTTTTGCACCGAAACCGCCGCCGATACGGGGCTTTGTCACACGGATTTTTGACTTGGGAATTCCCAGCGCATTGGAAATGATCCTGCGTACATGAAATACGATCTGAGTGGAACTGACCACATTCAGTCTTCCGTAAGCATCCATGGTACAATAAGTGCGGAATGTCTCCATCATGGCCTGCTGATTGGCCTTCGTGTGATAGGTTCCTTCCACCACCACATCACAATCCTCCATGACTGCGTCCACATCCCCGTCGCCGCATTCGTCACAGGCACACAGATTCCGCTTGTTGTCCGCCCCCACAGGACAGAGGGATTTCCACGAATCTTCAGGATGCACCAGGATAGGATTATCCTTTGCCTTGCGGAAATCCAGAACCGGTTCTTCTACTTTATAGGAAACCTTGATCATCTTTAAGGCTTTATCCACACATTTTTCACTGGTTCCGGCCACAATCGCCACAGGATCGCCCACATAGCGGACCCGGCGGTCCAGGATCAGACGGTCATAGGGACTGGGCTCCGGATAAGTCTGCCCCGCCATGGTAAAACGATGCTGAGGTACATCCTCCCATGTATAAATCGCCTCAATACCGGGCACCAGCTTTGCCTTATCAGTCTTAATGCCCTCAATCACTGCCGATGCATGAGGGCTTCGAAGTACCTTGACAATCAGGCAATCCTTCGGAGCCTGATCCGCCAGATAAACCGGCTTGCCGGTCACCAGTGCCATGGAGTCCAGCTTGGGAAGTTTTTTATTGACATATTTCAGCTCTTCCGTTGATTTCATCATGATTTGCCAGCCTCCTTTCCCTCCCTGCGCTGAGCAAGAAAAGCTTTCAGCGCACGAGTCTGCCCTTCATATCCGGTACAGCGGCAGAGATTTCCCGCCAGATATTCCCTGATCTGCTCCTCAGTGGGATCTTCATACTCCCTGAACATGGAAAGTGCATTCATAATAAAACCCGGATTGCAAAAACCGCACTGATCGGCTCCCTGATTTGCAATAAATGCTCCGAATTCTGCTGCTTCTTCCTGCAGCCCCTCCAATGTCTCGATTTCTGCACCGTCAGCCCTTGCGGTCAGAACCGCGCAGGAAAGAACCGGCTTTCCGTTCATAATTACCGTACACAAACCGCAGTTGGTGGTTTCACATCCACACTTTACACTGTAGCAGCCATGATTTCTTAAAAATGTATATAAAGTCAGATCCGCATCCACATCTTCCTTAATTGCTTTTCCGTTTAAAGTCAGCTGTACTAACATGATGCTCCTCCTTCCAG
>JBJEJG010000068.1:0-16494 GCA_051877795.1 Acetatifactor sp. | reverse complement strand
CTATAACACATTGTTTAGCAGCTTGTCAACATATTCTTTGAAATTACATTTGCAAGCCCTCAAAATGTTTTCCAACAGGTCTGCGCTGCATGAAAAAGCGCAAAAAAAGAAATCTCAATCTCTTAAGATTCTTTTTTCATCACCTATTGGTAGTGAAACGGAGAAAGAGGGATTTGAACCCTCGCGCCGGTTGCCCGACCTACACCCTTAGCAGGGGCGCCTCTTCGGCCTCTTGAGTATTTCTCCTTAATCCGAACTACGTCTCTACCAATATCTTATTTCGCATCCACAATTCGTGACGCAAAAGTTATTATACATAAGGTACGGTGCTTTGTCAATTGCTTTTTTTATTTTCCTGTCCGTTGTAGTTTTATGCATTTCCCAAGCACTCATGATGCCTCTCTCATAACTTTTTTCTCATAATCCAAAATCACTCTCTTTTTCCCGCAGCTTCAGCTCCACACTTCCTTCTCTCTTTATCTTATTTCATTTGCCTAAACACTTTCATATTCTGCAATTGCAGCCTCAATTCTCTGTTTTACCATTTCCGCAATCTCCGGAGTCTTCATAGAAGAATATTCTTCATAATAAATAGGCGGCAGGTAAATCAGTTTCACCGTCACCGGCGCAATAGATTTCTCATCAAATGGCTTAAAGGAATCAATCAGAGCACAGGGTACAATGGGGCACTTTGCTTTCACAGCGCTTTTAAAGGTTCCTCCTTTAAAAGGCAGAAGCTGATTTCCCATCTTGCTTCTGGTGCCTTCGGCAAATATCAGGAAATTCCTTCCCTGCTTCACTTCCTCCGCCATCTGATTTATAACCTCCAGAGACTGACGAATATCTTCTCTGTCAATCACAATGGATCTCAATGCAGAAATCACCTGCTTTAACAGGATAACATTACTCGCTTCTTTCTTGATTACAAAAGCAAAAGGCACGGGACAGGATTCCAAAAATACCAAAACATCAAACAACCCCTGATGGTTAGGGAAAAAAATAAATCCGTTCTCTTTTGGAATATTCTCCAGGCCATGAGATTCAATTGTCACTCTGCCCGCATGATTTGCCGCTTTCGTAACCTTTTTTACAAAAGCATAGGACTCTTCCAAATTATAATCCTTCTTTTTTCCGCACCACCATATACCAAGCATATAGTAGGGCACCTTAAAAAAGAGCCTCAATACCATCAAAACAATTCTGCCCATTTGCCCGAAGTCCTTTCTCATGAAATCAAAAAGCTTAATCCACTCTGATGCTTTTACTCCCGACAATAGTCCCGCATGGCTGTTTCATATAAATTATTGCCCTCTGCATCCATCACCACAATCACAGGGAAATCCTTTACCTCCAGTTTACGAATGGCCTCCGTTCCCAGGTCGTCATAAGCAATCACTTCAGACGAGGTAATAGAACGGGAAAGCAAAGCTCCTGCACCCCCCACCGCAGCAAAATATACTGCGCCATTACGGATTATGGCATCCCTGACGGCCTGACTCCTCTTTCCTTTTCCAATCATTCCCTTTAATCCAAGGTCCAGAAGAGCTGGTGCATATTTATCCATGCGGCTTGCTGTAGTAGGACCTGCAGATCCGATAGGTCTTCCGGGTCTCGCCGGTGAAGGTCCCATATAATAAATAACATTATTTTCCAAATCCAGAGGCAGTTTTTCTCCTCTGTCCAACGCTTCCTGCATCCTCTTATGTGCAGCATCCCGCGCCGTATAGATTATTCCCGTCAGATATACATAATCTCCGGCACGGAGAGAAACCGCTGTCTCATTATCCAAAGGTACATTAATATGTCTATCCATTTTATCAGCCTTTCATGTATGCCGTTGTGACAGCACATGTGATATTTCTATAGCACTCTCACGGCATGCCGGTTCACATGACAGCAGATATTGACTGCCACCGGAAGCCCCGCAATGTGAGTAGGATAGGTATTGATATTAACTGCCAGCGCTGTCGTCGTTCCACCAAGACCGCCCGGTCCTATCCCCATGCAATTTATTTTTTCCAGAAGTTCTTTTTCCAGCTCACATACATAAGGAATGTCGGAGTGTTGGTTAACGGGACGGGTCAGCGCCTTCTTAGCCATCAGCGCGCATTTTTCAAAGGTACCGCCGATTCCCACTCCCACAACCATCGGAGGACACGCATTCGGACCTGCATCCTTTACTGCCGTCAGGACAGCATTCTTCACACCCTCTATCCCATCTGCCGGCTTCAGCATAAAAACACGGCTCATATTTTCACTGCCGAAGCCCTTGGGTGCCACCGTAATTTTTACCTGCTCTCCCGGAACCAACTCATAATAAATGACAGCAGGCGTGTTATCCTTTGTATTTTCTCTGTAAATAGGATCCTTTACAACCGATTTTCGCAGAAAACCCTCTGTGTATCCCTGACGAACACCTTCGTGGATTGCCTCTTCCAAATTTCCGCCTGCGAAATGAACCTCCTGACCGATTTCCATAAAGATGACAGCCATCCCCGTATCCTGGCAGATTGGAATCATGTCCTCCACCGCAATCTTCATATTTTCCTGAAGCTGCTCCAGAATCTGCTTCCCCAGAGGTGCCTCTTCCGTTTCCACCGCAGTGCTGAGTGCACATTTCATATCCTCTGTCAGAAAATGATTCGCCTCTATGCACATCTCCTTAATATTCTCGGTAACCACTGACACATCCAATGTTCTCATAAGTCATCCTCTATTCAACGATTTCTTTTCTCACCGCTTCCAGTTCCTCCTGAGTCGGTTTCCCCGGAACCCAGTTAATCTCCTGTCCATCGTTTACATATCTGGGAATCAGGTGCAGATGAAAATGAGAAATCGTTTGTCCTGCAGCCTCTCCATTGTTCTGTACCAGATTCAAGCCATCGCACTGAAGTTTTTCTTTCATGGTGGATGCCATCTTCTTTGCCAGAATCATTACCTTGCCGGCAGTCTCATCAGGCAGCTGATACAAATCGGCCGCGTGCTCTTTGGGAACAATCAGCGCATGTCCTCTTGTTGCTGCTCCGAGATCCAGAATAATGCGAAAGTCCTCATCCTCATATAATGTTTTTGCGGGAATCTCCCCATTTGCAATCTTGCAGAAAATACAATCTTCCTTTTTCATATCCAACCTCCACACATCATGCTTTTTGCTCAAACGGAAACAGTTGATCCAATGCTCTGAGCACCCTGAAATCTCCTTTGGTCTTCATTGCTCCCGACATAAATGCTCTTTGAAACGTCATTCTTCCATTCACAATGTCTTCCATAGTTGCCTTTGCAAGCTGTACCTCTACATCCGGCTGTTCACAACTCCCATAGAAGCACTCCAGCTTTGGTCCTGCCACAGAAAGAATCAGTTTTTTCTTTTTTTCTTCTATAGAAATGGAGTACTCTGCCGAAAAACCTGCCTGCGGCTTAAAATGCTTTCGAAATACTCCGAGATATTCCTCTTCGTCCTCGCCTTCTTCACTCATCATATTCCGGAACAGGCTCGCCAGTTCCTGAATATCTTCCTTCTGCCGCTGTACATAGCTGTCATCCGATACATACTGGGACAACTGCTCCGACTCCTGCGGAGTCAGATTTGTTGTCTTGGGAACAGCTATCCTTTGCTTTACCGCCTGATTGCTCGCAGGGAAACTTGCCATATGCTGATTGATGCTGCGGTACATATTTTCAGCTTTTTTCTCAATAATTCTGGTATATTCCTCATTCATTTCCAGTATAACTGTATTTTCAATATAGCCGCAAATCCCGCTGCAGGGCAGACCTCCCAAAATTTCCCACGCTGTAGACAGATTCAGCTTTCCTTCCCGTTCTCCATAGGTAGTGGACATTACCACAGGGCACATATAAATTTTCGCAATTTTTTCCTTGTCCCCAAAGAGCCAGCACGCATCCAGAAACTGCTGCATATAGCCGCCTATGCCGTACCATTCCACAGTGGAAGCAAGAATAATTCCATCCGCATCCTTCAGGGTTTGTGGCAACGTAGTTATAGTATTCTTTAACTCATACAAATTATAGCGGGTAACATTGACACGAAGTTCCTCCAATATCTCCTGCATTTTATTGATGACAAACAAAGTTGGATCGTCAATAATTCCTCTTCCGCCGTAATAAATATTAATATTCATGTTGTCTTCTGTCCTTTCGATTCTGTATCATACACATGATACCGCCTGCCAAAAAACCCACAATCAGGCCCCCAACATGAGCTGCATTGTCTACGTTTCCACCCGTAAACCCACTATAGAGAGACAGAGCAATCATAAGAACAACTCTCGTTGGAGTAACGCTCTCCATTCTCCTGCCTGAAAGTATCACCATTGCCAGCAGCACGCCATCCAGTCCGAATACTGCTCCACTTGCCCCCAGCGAACCGGCTGAATCATTATGTATCACTTTCATCACCAGAGAAAGTATATTTCCTCCGATACCCGAAAGAAAATAAAACGCTCCGAATCGGATATGCCCTATTTCTCTCTCCAACATTGCTCCCAGGAAAAAAAGAATCAGCATATTATTGAAAAGATGGCTTGTATCCGCATGGAAGAACATTGCCCATAAAATCCGCCCATACTCTTTTCCGTAAATCACGCTCTCCGCATCCAATATGCCATCATTATACAACATACCTCTTGTAATGATACACAGAATATAAACAATCACATTGATAATCACCAGCGCTGTACTGACTACCGGTGCCTGTTTCAAACGGTTCAAATTATCTGTCCCCTTCGGCTATATTACTTCAAAAGTCTCTACCTCGTCCATTCCGGTAAAAATTCCGACAATATCCTCTCTGCTGAATCCGGAAGGGATAAATACCTGGCAGCGCAGTTGAAACGTATTGTTGTTTTTTCTCTCCCATTTGAACTGCGACATAGTTATCTTATATTTTCCCAGTTCATTTGAGACCTTCTCATACGCCTGCCCGTCATTTCTCAGGCGGAAACTGACCTGTGCTCTGGTAGGCTGCTTCACAATCCACAGATTTTTATGTAATACCCATTGGATAACCAGCATAATCAGTGTGGTGCCAATTCCCAACACATACATACCTGCACCCAGTGCCATTCCGATTCCAATGGTAGCCCATATCCCGACTGCCGTTGTAATTCCACTGACATATCCCTGTTTTCCCGTAATAATAATGCCGCCGCCCAGAATACCGATTCCCGAGATAATTCCGGCTGCTACACGGGACACATCCCAACTGGTTCCCGGCGTTCCCGCAATATCTGTAAATCCGTACTTGGATATAATCATCATGAGTGCTGTAGCCAGCGCAATTACCATATGTGTTCTCGTGCCCGCTACTTTAGTTCTCTGCTGACGTTCAATTCCGATGACTCCACCACAGATGCAGGCCAAGATAATCCGCACAAGATAGGTAGCCTGCTCTCCCCAAAAAGCAGCATCCATCTTTTCCCTCCTTTGCCCGTCCAATTAAGAACAGACATCCCCTATATGTAAGCTGTGATATAATAATCTTATTTCGTGAATTATATCATAACTCCCTCGGTATTTCAATCAAAACGGGGCTCTACCTGAAAACAAACAACACTCTTCCGCACCGGATATCATCGCCCTCCTCCAGCCGCCGTTTCTCATAGGGCTGCAGACGCAATCCGTTTTTGAATGTACCATTGGTAGAATTCAAATCCTCCAGATAGTAATACTCCTTTTCCTTTATGATTCTTGCGTGGATTCTGCTGACGGAAGAGTTCTCCAGAACCACATCCGCTTCTTCCTTCTTTTTGCCGATGGTGATGACCGGTTTATCTAAATTAGATAACAGATTTCCATCGGGGAGGTAGATTCCTCGGACTTTTCCCTGAGTATCCTCCCCAATTTCCATATATATAGTTTGTCCGTATTCTGTTTCCTCATAGGCTGTCTCTTCTGCCACTGCACAACCCTCCATGGCCCGATGCATACTCTGTCTGTAATTCTCACGCTGTTCCTGATTTTTCTTCTTCCGCCCTTCAAAAATGCCGAATATTCCTTTTTTGTTTTCTGAGTTCTCATTATCCGCTGTCGTTTGTCCGCTTTCTGTCCAATCATCCATCGTACTGTCTTTTTTCCTGCCGGCCACTGACTTACCGGCTTCCGGCTCCGTATTTCCTTCTCCCCGGCTGTCTGCCGCCATACTGTTTTCCTTCCGTCTGTCGGTTTCTTTCAGTTTTTCCATATCCCCGAAAATCTGCGTCTGAAGATACACCTCACCGTTTTTCCCGTACTGTTCATGCATGTGATAGACGCATTCTACCAAAGCCTCGTCATCGTAATTGATATGCTCCACCAAAAATTCCAGGAATGCGCCAAAACTGCATTCCCCCTCGTAATAGGGAATATATAAAAAAGAGAAAATGTTGCTCTCCAAATCCTGAAAAATCTGCTCGGGATACCAGACAATATTGCGGCAGTCCAGCAGGAATCTTTCTAACTCCTGTCTGACCTGTTTCATCCCCCACATAAAATCCTTCAGCCATTCTCTTGTAATACTCCGTGTACTGTATAGCTGCGCCACATTCTGTTTAGAAGAAATATCATAATACAGATAAGCTAATCCATTGATATACCGAAGGCTGCAGGGCAGCAATCCCCTGATGCCTCCTCTGTTCAAAATACAAAACTGATATTTTCTTTCTTCCGGTTTTCTGTCAAGCAAAATCCTCTCATAATTACAATTAAGACTTCTGATATACTCTGTTTGAAGCATCATTGCTCTCCCTTCCATTTCCTGCACTGCCGAATCAGCACAGCAGGCTGTATTTTTTTACCTTCGCAGGCAGCCGCAGCATCCCAGGTCGCGGCCTCACCCCAATCCCCCCAGCCAATACCGGGAAACATCAGCTTTCCACGCCCTTCCGCGTAAATTATATCTCCCTTCAGTTCCATGCCCACAGAATCTGTTTCCCATGCCACATATTTCTCCATATAGAGCTCACCCATACATTCCTTTAAATATTCTGTCAGTTCACTCTTCCCCTGCTTTTCCGCCCCGCATCCCAGCACCACCAGACGCGCCATATCCTGATTCAACAGGCATCTGTCATATTGAAAGACAAAAAGATAAATTATAAGTATCTGTACCGCCAGAACAATCGGAAATACAAGTGCCGCCTCCACTGTCAGATAACCGTTCTCTTTCTTTCTCATAGTACAAGCCTTCCCAAAAACCAGGCAACCAGCAGGAAGGGAAGATAGGGGAGTCTCGTTCCCCTTCCTGCCTTGCGCAGCACAATCATAACAACCGCGAACATGGACATGCAAATCAGACTCAAGAGAAAAATTTCCATACCATTGTTTTCCCTGTCAATCAGTCCCAAAAGTATAAGCACCAGGCCGTCCCCGTATCCTGCCTTTTTTGTCACCGCCGCCAGAAGCAGTATAACGCCGGGCATCATGAAAAGCGGAAATTCCGCTATTTCCAGATTGCCGCCGGTTCCTCCAAATGCAAGGGAAGCAACGGCGGCAGGAACCCCAAGTCCAATCATCCAGAGTGGCACTCTCCTGAAGCGGATATCCCAAATACTCATGGCAGACAGCCATATGCCATCAAAAAACATCTTCCACATCCTGCCAGACCCTTTCCTTCACCCACAAAATTATTTTTCTCCGCATCGGCTGCAGCTACGATATCTTTCCTGTGCCTCGGTAAGCGTCAAGGCAAAGACCGTTCGCTTCAGGCCCGCACAGCCAGTGCTATAGTGATAGCATTCACCTTCACTCGTAATATAAACTCTGTCCGGCATCCCTCCCCTGCTGCATTTTTCACAGGGGCCATAGGCTCTGCCCCACTGATTTCTCATTTTTCCGACAGCCTCCGCATCCACCTGCTCAATTGACAACAGGAGATGCGTACAATTCCTGTCTTTGTGATATACAGTCCCGTTTTCCGTCACATACACTATCCGGCTTTCCTTGACAGTCCCGGGAAGTTCATAACCATTCCAAAGGTGAGCATAATAGTAATTCGACATTCGGAATGACGGAAAACCAATAAAGCCACTTACCGGAGCGACACGATAGCTGACCGTTACATCAAGTATGTCCTCCGATGCCTCCACGGGATTTGTCAGCACAACCAGCTCCGCCGTTCCATTTTCCAGAGGAGATTGTTCCAGATACTCGCTACCCAGCGTTTCAATCATCCGGTTCCTGATGTAAAAAGCAGACAGCAGGGCAGCCGCCTCCTCGTCCCCCACAACGCATTCATAAAGCGCAGCTTCATTTCCTGTTTCCCACAATGCAAACTGCAGATTACCGTGAAGCCTCATCATTTCCATAAGGCTTGCCAAATTTAAAAAGAACAACAGGAAAATCGGAAGCGCTATGGCAGCCTCTACTGTCATCCCGGCCCCTATCTTTGTCTGAAAGGCGGCAAACAGTGATGTCCCCTTTATGAAGCACAACAGTTTTTGGGCAAAATCGTTTAGATACCTTTTGATTGTCGGAGAAGGGTTTCCTAATTGGTTTACTGGTTTCAAATTCTTTTTATTGCTCCATAAAAGGGCCATCACTGCTCACCCCCTTTCTTTTCCCGTCTGACTTTTCAGTAGCTCTTTGCCCGAATCAACTCAAAGGCATATCCACGGTCACCGGTTATATTGATTCTGGTTTGAATCCTGTCATAGCATCCATCCAGACGAAAGTATGCATTCCCCGGAGTTTTCCTGATATCTGCCTCCACCATATCCATTGCTCTGACCGTCAGGGTATCCTGATCTGCCAGCATCATGAAAATTCTCAGATAATCCTCATAGGAAAGCCCTCTTTCGCTTCCCTTTCCCGTTGCAAGATTTCCGCTCAAAGCCTCAAACAATCCCAAGTGCCAGCTGCTTCTGTCCTTTAGAAGAGGAACCTTCTCCCCTGCCAGAAGTAATTTCACATCATAGACACTCTCCGCATACGCCCATCCCAGCAAAATTGATGCATGTAGCACCGGAATCAGCTCCGGTACAAACAATGCTGTACAGATTGCCGCTGCCAACACTTCTGCCTCCCCACTTTTCTCCGCATCCGAAAAGATGTAAGCCGCGTTTGCTGCTTCCCGTAAGCTGCAAAGCCTTCCTGCTACGCTGCGGAGATTTTCTGTATCAGCGTTCTTTCCCACAATCAGATATTCCAGCTGATATTGAAGTCCGCCTTCTTCCTTTTCCCTGCCAAAACAGCCAAGATAACGTAAAAGATATTCCTGAAAAAGAAAACGTTCTGCCAGAGTTTCTTTACTGTCCATATCATCCAGATTTCCACGGCTCACCTTTCCCTGTGCTATCCTGTTGCCAATCAGCCCATCCGTCTCCAACGTCCTATTCGACAGTTCCTGATTATCTGCCAGCACCAGCGTAAGGATTCCCTTTCGGCGCATTTCATTCAACTGATCCGTTGGATTGTCCAGCTTTTCCACTGTTCCGTCCTCGTTCTCATACTCATATTCTTCGATTTCCCTGTCCAAAAGCGCTTTTTCCTGCTCCAGTTTTGCCTCCTCCAGCCCGTTTATCTCCACGGTTTCCACCCACTCCTGCAGCTGTTCCAGAAGTTCCAGACCCACATCATCCCGAATTGCCTCCACTGCACGTTTTCGAAACACTGCTCCATTGTTATCAGTCAATATTGACACGCCTGTCAGCTCTGCGCCGCTTGTATGAAGGAAGAAGAAATCTCTTTCTTCCAAGCGCAGATTCTTTTCCAGATAATGATAAAGATGTGCCTCCGTATTCTTCTTTCCGCAGGAAGCAGTTCCATAAGAGGCATCAATGGCAAAAAGATTATACTGTTTCAGCAATTCCCGATGATATTCTGCCATAATGCTCTGCATTCCCACATCGGCAGCGCAGGAAGCCTCCAGCGCCGCCCCGTTTTTCCTGACTCCTTCAATCAACAGCAGACAAAGAGTCAGAACAGCCGTAAGGGAAAGAATCAAGTACACTGTCAGATAAGCATTTTCTCTTTTCCTCATCTTGCCTCGCATTCTGCCGCATCAGCAGCTTTCCAATCAAATTTTTCCGGTCTGCTTCGTAATCCTGTCGAAAAGGTTGTTCACGATTTCCGTAATCTGATCCTTGAAGATGATAACCAGACCAACCAGCACCACAATAATCAGTATCACCTCAACCGTTCCCATTCCTTCCTCCTCCGTCAGGAACTTATGTATACCCTTTAATTCCCGTCTGTCTTCCCACATTGCTTCCACTCTATTTCTTTTTTCTGCTTCTATCTTCTTTATCAACTTCTCCATTTTTGTATTCTCCTCTCCGTTTAATTTTACTGCATTCCTGTTTTTTATTGGTACCATGCATCTCGTCGGACAGACTGTGCTTTAAAGTTCGGAAAAAGCAGGTATCATAATCAGCAGCATTACCACTGCCAGCATCATCACCATTGGCACCAGAAGCTTTGTCCCCGCTTCCTCCCCAAGCCGTTTGCCCTGCTGTAGCCTTATCTCTCCCGCCTTATAAGCCTCCTCCCGAAGTCTCTCTGTCAAAGAACTGTTGCCACGCTTCAGGTTCTGCATTAAAAGGCCGTTCAACCGTATGTATTGCTGTAGTCCTGTTCTTCTTCCAAATCGCTCATAAGCCGCGCCCTCCGCTATGCCCGATTGCATCTCCCTGCACGTGCGGAGAATCTCTTCATAGGCAGGCATAACCCTTTTATCCGATTTCTTCTTTTTCTCATAATCCCCTGCCATCTTCTGAAAGGCTCCCCGTGTTGTCATCCCCGCTCCCACCAGAAGCACCAGCTCATGTACCAAATCAGGATACTCTTCCTCTAAAGCTTTTTTCCTTTTCTCCAGTTTTTCATGTAAATCCCGGTCGGAAAGGAAATACACCAGAACTGCTGCCGCCAGAGAACCCGCCCAGAGCAGAAGCGCCTTATCTTCCCTCTTCCGGCTCCAGCTGATTTTCTTTCCGTCCCAGGTCTCCGGGAGCTGTAAGCTCTCATCCTGCCGGCTCTCCTCCTCAACTGTTCTCAGATAATCCTCCAGTTCCCTGTAACGCTTCTCTTCCGTGGAAAGCACTTCGGGAAGCACCGTCAATTCCACCAACCCTTCCAGGCTGTACTCTCCACAGGAAAGAACAGCCTTCAGGATAATATCCTCCCTCTGCATCGCAGGCCTGATTTCGCCCGATGCCGCCACAATATCCGGGCGGCTGCTCTCCCATTCAACCGTCACAGGAAACGTCCCATAGCTTTCCCATAGCTTCAAGTCCGACGACACTGCGGTGAGGCTTTCGTTTTCTCCCAGAATATATTGGGGCAGTTCCGCCAGCAGTTCTTTCATCAACTCCTGCGCCTCTTCCTCTCCCGGCTGCCTGGAAGCGAGCTGTATTTGAAAATCATAGGATTCTTCCCCGTCATCTGCCCGAACGATAACCTGCATTTCCTCCTCTCCGGGACTTCCTCTCTGCAAAACGCCATTCTCCCGGAGAAGGTCATCCGTTCCCGCATTGACTCTTGCTGCCACGGCAAATAACGTTCCCACCAGTACAATCATCAAAAAGAGCGCCAGCTTCCACACGTAATACTCCGTCTTTACCCATTCCAGACTCTCACCGGGATGCAGCTGTATTAAATCCGTCTCCACCTGCCGGCTTTTGAAAAAAGGAAGCTTTCTGATGCAAATTCTTTTGTACAATGCCATAGCCAGTCTGTAAAAGCAGGTTTTCTTCATACCGTCACCTCCCTCCTATATCATCTCAGCCCACAGATTATTCATGATTCGCTCTCCCAGTGCATATGATGTCAGGTATATGCCCAGACATCCCGTCATCACAAGAGCACCTGTCAAATTGTGGTATAATACCTGAAAATATCCAGGATTCCCCAATTCCACATAGAGCAGGATACCAAAGGGCATCACGCGCATAATATCAAGCTCCATCTTTTTACCGCTCAAAAGTGTCTGCATTTCCTGTCCAAGCTCGATTCGTTTGCCAATCAACTCTGACGAATCTCTGATGATTTCCGGCATATTGCCACCGTTTCTCTTTGCCAGACCAAATATCTGGGCAAACTGTAAAATGTCCTCGCATTCCGTCCGCTTTGCCATATCCATAAGCAGCTCTTCCAGAGAAATATTGATGTGAAGTCCCCTTTGAATCTGCCGCAGTTCCATGCAAATACGCCCATCCTCCCCAAAGAGCATCACCATGTCCCGCCTGCACTCCAAAAAAGCATTTTCCGCAGAATAGCCTGCCTGCAGCAGGGTTGCCACAGAAAGGATGCACTCCCTGAACTGCGCCGCCAGTTCCTGCTTTTTCTTTCTTTTTTCCTTTTTCAAAAGATTACGCAGGCATAAAATCCCCACACCGCTCAGCGGTAGCATCGCCCACAGACTTCTATAGAAGAAAAAGGCAAGAGAAGCCACCACTGCCGCCGAAGCCAAAATCATCCAGAACCTGATACCATCTCTACGTAATTCCCGCGGCTTTAAGCTTGTTTTCATGAATTAACCCTCCTTTCTTCTGTAGTCTGCCGACGACATTTCCCCGGCTGTCCTCCCCCGCTTCCTCAAAAACAAACAGGGGATTCAGTTTAATTTCATTATTCTCGCATCCTATAATCTCTGTAATTTCCAGCACTCTTCTGGATTTATCACGCAGCCTGCCCAGATGGACAATAATATCAATGCCTGAAGCTATCTGCTGCCGGATTGCTCCCAGCGGCAGTTCAATGCCCATAAGCACCATGTTCTCCAGCCTCGACAACATATCTCTGCCACTGTTGGCATGACCTGTTGACATGCTTCCATCGTGCCCTGTATTGAGACACTGCAGCATATCCACAGCCTCCGCTCCACGCACCTCTCCGACGATAATCCGATTCGGGCGCATTCTCAGGGAGGAGCGTATCAGTTCTCTTATTGTAATTTCCCTGCAGCCCTCCACGTTGCTGTTCCTTGTCTCCAGTCGTACCAGATTGGGCAGTCCCTGAAGCTGCAGTTCTGCACTGTCCTCAATGGTAATAACCCTCTCCTCCGAGGGAATATAATTTGACAGAACATTTAAGAACGTGGTTTTCCCGCTTCCTGTACCTCCGCTGATAAAGATGTTGTATCCTGCCTTTACCAGCTTTTCCAAAAAGGCTGCCGCTTCGGTTGAAATAGAATCCATCTGCAGCAGCTTTTCCATCGTAATAGGAGTTTCCGGGAATCTGCGTATGGTAACTACCGGCCCGTCCAGAGCCACCGGATTCATAACAATATTGACTCTGGCACCATCCTTCAGTCTTGCATCCACGATAGGAGATGCTTCGTTTACCACCCGGTTACAGCCTGCCACAATCTGCTGAATTACATCCTGCAGTCTCTCCGTGGACTCAAAGCTCACATCCAGTTCGCTCAGTTTACCTTCCCGCTCCACAAAGATATGATCCTTGCCGTTAATCATAATCTCTGTCACAGAGCTGTCCTCCACAAAAATCTGTAAAATATCCAGTCTTCTCAGAGAATCGAACAATTCTCTTTTCAGCCGTCTTCTGACTTCAACCGGGTAAGTCATCAGATTCTCCTGTCCCAGCAGCACCTCGTCTATTGTGTTTTCCACCTGTTCATCGGAAATGTCCTTTACGTAGTCCATCCTCTCCTGTACTTTTGCGCGTAATTCTTTTTTCAGTTCCGTATATTCCAAACTTCGCTCCTTTCCACGCAAGGCTACAGTCCCTGCATCAGTTCCCGGACAACCGCTGCCAGTTCTCCGCGTGTAAGCTGTTCAGGCTCCGGCGGCAGCCTGTGAATATGGGACAAATCCAACCGGCTGGTTTTTTTCAGTACATCCTCATACTCATACAGCGCTAAAACCTGCTCATACTGAAGAAGCTTTCTGCAAGCTACCCTGTCTTTTGCCCCGGAAGTAAACACCTTACTGCAAAGGCGCAGAATTTCAAACAATCCCTGCATGCTCTCCGATAAATCGAGAATCACATACTCGTACTCACCCAGCTCTTCAATTTTTCGCAACAGCCCGAGCCACTCCTCCTCCGTAACCGACAGCAGATTCTGCCCCGCCTTCATCGGCGGTATGTAATCCAGCTTTCCCATATGCTTCACCATGGTCTGCATACGAATACGGAATTTTTCCCTTTCTGCATTCAGGAAGTAGAGCAGGTCCGCCAGATCCAAGGTCTGCATATCCGGCAAAAGCTCCCCCATACCGGCATAATGCTCAAAGTTCAAATATAAGGTTCTATGCTCCTCTGCCAGCATCTGCCCCAGAGTCAGGGCAAAGGAGGTCTGCATGCTTCTGCGCACCGGAGAATAATTTCCGATAAACCTCGTATTCAGCGCAGATGCAAGTCTGGGTATCTGCGTATCCTCCCTCTCCACATAGATTTCCAACAAATGTTTCAGCACTTCCTCCGCCGGACTATATTTGTCCACGTAGTAGATTTCATTCCATTTCATAACACCGCTTTCATTCAGAACCACTGTTCCGGCAGAACACAAATTCCGCATTTTATCAGAGTAGGCAGTCTCCGCAACCACAAGCAGATCCACACCACCTTCCTCCTGCCTCATCATTTCTTCTGCGCTGGTATAGGTGTGCAGCTTCCAGGGAAAATCTTTTTGCTTTTTCAGGAATTCTGTCATCAGCTGTGCATATTCTTCTTCCTCGTCACACAACACCATTATTTTTTCTGCTTTTCGTCTCAATAGACACCTCCCAGATAGAGAAGAACGCTGACAAGCACAGGACCTGACAGACAGATTCCCAGTCTGTACCTTTCCATCTGGTCATACAAATAAAGCTGCCATGTGCCGCTTCGCATTGTCTCCTCCAGATAGCGAAATAAAAACCTGAATCGTTCTCCGTAATTTTTTTCTTTCCAAAGCTTTAAAATTGAAATAACTGCTGCAACCAGCAAAGATGTAAATAAGAATAAAAAGATTTTTTGAAAAGGCAAAAAGCCTGCCGTCACTCCTAGCAGCTTAACATCCCCCGCACCAATGGCACCGATTTTAAAGAGAGGGTACATGAGACATGTGATACAAAGCATCTCACCCAGATAGACTGGAATTCCAATCCATCCCTCTCCGTAAAACCGCCACCCCACTCCCAGAAATGCCGCAACCACTATCAGATAATTGGGAATTTTCTTCTTTCGATAATCGTAACCACAGGCAACCGTCAATATAACGCACAAGGCCGCCAATCTACCATCTCCTTTGCAATTTATTTTGTTTCATGAATTTTGAGAAGAAATATTCTCTGTGATTTAAGTCACTCAAGAATCAGTTGATTACACTGTGATTGTAGTATACCCAAAGTTATTTTATTTTTCAATAGCAATCGTAAAAAAATATCATTTTTAGTAAAATTCTACAAAATTTTGTATATTCCAATTCCGTAAAGTGCCAGCAACCCAGGAAATCCAAGGATTCCGGATGTCAAAATCGTAAAGGCATTAATACCTACTTCGATAGAAACTCCCGCTGCTTCCAGCCAGGAATTTATAAAATACATGGCAATGGTTCCCAATATGCTACGCATGGCAACATTGAGAATCCATTCCATTCTTTTCCTCAGAACCCCCAACAGCAACACCACAGCGCAGGCAATCACGATGACAGCCGTGCCCAGCCATTCTCCCTGCATAACCCGTACCATTTCTCTTTTTGTACACCTTATGCCCGGACAGTGAAAAGTATGCATAACCGTTCAGTTCCCCGCATTCACAAATATGCTGGTATATTTTACAAGTATCGTGGCTATACTTGTAACAATCTATTCAGAAAGGAATCTCACTGAGATGAAAATGTATTTTAGTCAGAAAACGGATAGCACATGTCCTGCGGAAGAAGATTTTTCTCCCGTAACGCTGAAAGAATCCATAGAAAAAACCCGTCAGGCTCTGGATACAGCCTACGCGGGTTTTGATAACGCTGTGGAATTTGATTTGATTGACAGCTACATCTATGAGATCAACTCTCTGCAAATGCGATACAAGCATCTGACCGATCTGGCAGCACTGGAAAAAGCCTCGGGAGCAAAGGAATTAAACGTACATTCCCCGATTCGCGCCCTGGTCAGCCATGTTTTCGGTTAAGGTATTGCGACCATATGTCAGGCCCGCATAAACCGCCTGGGAATTTTCCATGACCGGACCTGCATTGTTCTGTACGGCAATCCGGGCATAGGCGTCCTGCAGAGGATTTATCACTTTTTCTATTTCTTCGAGGGGCGCCATGTTCTCCTTCGCCTCACCGATGGCAAGCCTTCTGATACAGAAGAGATAAAGCTGTCGCAGCGCCGGTGCCGGCTCATACTCCAGATGCAGTGACTGAAGCAGTTCATTCAGACAGCCTCTCGCCTTACGCACCGCCTCATGAAAACCCGGTCTGTTCTCCGTCTCCAATTCCTCCCGCGCTTCCTTCAAATAACTGAGGAGCATTTCATACAGGATCACCACCAGCTGCGTGGAATTTGCCTGTGAAATCCTCAACGTAAATTGCTGTTTCTCTTCTTTCGTCATCTATAGCAC
>JBJEJG010000067.1:0-3225 GCA_051877795.1 Acetatifactor sp. | reverse complement strand
CTAAAAACAGCCATTTTTCATCCTCCTAACCTTACTTTCCTTATCGTGTAAAAAACGCCGGCACAAAAGCGCCGGCGTAAACTTCACAAAGAATCCTACGATAGCGCCCCATCCGATAAACGGATGACAGTCATACAGTTCTTTACTGTATGCCCAAGACTCGACTCACAGGCCATCTCCTCTTTCGGCGTTTTCCCCTTTCTTCTCTCTCTCGTCTGCACCTGCTGCATCAAAAAAGCCTACTCATGAAAAACGCAACCTCTATCTTTACAATATTCATACATATCTGCATCATAGCATTTCATCAGACGAATGTCAATCCCATACCTTGAACTTAACGGTCTCTATTCTGGAGACCTCATCTGCCAGCACACAAATCTCATCCGAAAGCTTGATTCCCGTCATAATCACACTGGTTTCCTCACGGCATTCCAGCATAGCCTTCAAATCGTCAACCGACACGATTCCCTTTTCAACCAGTCCCAACACCTCATCCAGAATTAAAAGGTCGCATTCCCCGGTAGTCAAAACCTTCTTGGCAAAATTCATACCGTTACGAATATTAAGAATTTCTTCCTGTTTTCTCTCCTCCGGAAGTTGTTCAAAATTCTCATCCGATTTTTCAAAACGAAACAGCTTAATTTCCGGTTCCATCCGGCGTAAGAAATCCGAATCACCCAATCCCTTACCTTTCAGGAACTGGATAATCACCACACTTTTCCCCTCAACTGCAGCCTGTACTGCCCGGCCAATCGCCGCCGGTGATTTTCCCCTGCCGTCCCCGGCATATATATAAATCAACCCTTTTTCCATCACTGCACCTCGTTTTTCATCCCGGCCCCATTGCCACATGTAGTGTAAGGATAACACACTTTGTCGAATTTGGCAAACACTAACGCTTATTCTTCCGTGACAAGCTCCAACTTGCTCACGGAAACTTCAAATGCAATCCGTCTCTCCACATTCTCCTCATCCAGCTTCTTCATATATTCCCTGCTCTGAATGCGGCCCCATACGGCACACCTCTCCCCGACCTTAAAATGGTTGGCGTAACGCGCATTTCTTCCCCAACAAATGCACGGTATGTAATCAGACTTCCCGTAAGGGCGGTTTACTGCCAGCAGTAAATCTGCAATCTCCCTTCCGAGCGGTGTCTTGCGGTAAATCGGTTCCTTACAAATATATCCGTCAAGAAAAATCTGGTTGGTCTTGGAGCTTTCCTCCATCTCGTCAATAAAGCTCACCTCTCTGGCAAACACAGAAAGCACCAGTCGGTTTCTGCGCTCCTCATGGCGGTTATAGGAGCGAAACTGTCCGTTTACGCATATCAGTTCTCCCGTATAGTCCGCTGTCACGTCCAACAGCCGTTCAGATACCATGACAGGAATAATGTCAAAACTCTCGCTGAGGCGCTTGCATCTGACATCTACCATATAAAATCCTTCTCCAAAAATTTCGTGGCTGTAGGAAAAGCCGCTGACAATTTCCCCCATAACCGTTACCTGATTGTTTTCAATTACCTTATCTGTCATTTCTCGTTCTCCCTTCTTGTTTTAAGACTTTTTCCGGTAACACCATCAACTGACTGAACTCGCCCTGATGGATAATACTATTTATACAATAAAAGAGAACATTTTAGTACAACTTTCCATCGCGTTATTATGTCATTTTTCGCACATCTCATCCGTAAAAACGTGTTTTTATCACTGTTCTCTTGCAACACCAGACGAAAAGTGCTATACTATATCAGTTTGAAATTTGGCACAAATGTTTTGTCTGAAGAAATGAGGTCAGTCAGTATGAGACAAAAAAGAGAAGATGTAAGAAATGTTGCAATTATTGCCCACGTAGACCATGGCAAAACCACCCTGGTGGACGAACTGCTAAAACAGAGCGGTGTATTCCGCGAGGGTCAGGAGGTTGCCGAGCGCGTCATGGATTCAAACGATATTGAACGTGAGCGCGGTATCACTATCCTGTCCAAAAATACAGCCGTTATGTACAAGGGCACGAAAATCAATATCATTGATACCCCCGGTCACGCTGACTTTGGCGGCGAAGTAGAACGTGTATTAAAGATGGTAAACGGTGTTATTCTGGTAGTTGACGCCTTTGAGGGAGCCATGCCTCAGACGAAATTTGTGCTGAGAAAGGCCCTGGAGCTGAAGCTCCCTGTCATTGTCTGTATCAATAAAATCGACCGCCCCGAAGCAAGACCGGATGAGGTTGTTGACGAGGTACTGGAGCTGTTTTTGGAACTGGATGCAGACGATGCACAGCTTGACTGTCCCTTTGTCTTTGCTTCCGCCAAGGCAGGTATTGCTTCCATGGACGCAGAACATCCCGGTTCCGATATGGAACCTCTCTTTGAAACCATTGTAAACTATATCCCCGCTCCCGAAGGCGACCCTGACGCAGGTACCCAGGTGCTCATCAGCACCATTGACTACAATGAGTATGTAGGCCGTATCGGTGTCGGGAAAGTGGACAACGGTACAATAAAGGTAAATCAGGAGGTTGTCATCTGCAACCACCATGAACCTGACAAACAGCTTAAGGTAAAGGTCAGCAAGCTCTACGAGTTTGACGGTCTGAATAAGGTAGAAGTCAAGGAGGCAGGCATCGGTTCCATCGTTGCCATCTCCGGTATCAGTGATATTCATATTGGTGATACGCTCTGCTCCCCTGACAATATTGTTCCCATTCCCTTCCAGAAAATCAGCGAGCCTACTATTGCCATGCAGTTTATGGTCAATGATTCTCCTCTCGCAGGTCAGGAGGGAAAATATGTCACCAGCCGCCATATCCGTGACAGGCTGTTCCGCGAATTGAACACGGATGTATCTCTGCGTGTTGAGGAAACCGATTCCACGGAATGCTTCAAGGTATCCGGTCGTGGCGAGCTGCATCTTTCTGTATTAATCGAGAATATGCGCCGTGAGGGCTATGAGTTTGCCGTCAGCAAAGCAGAGGTACTCTATCACACCGACGAAAACGGAAAGCGTACTGAACCCATGGAGCTGTGCTATATTGATGTTCCCAATGAGTTTTCCGGTGCCGTCATCGAAAAGCTGGGACAGAGAAAGGGTGAGCTCCGCAATATGGGGACTATCTCAGGCGGTACCTACACCCGTCTGGAATTTTCCATTCCGTCCAGAGGCTTAATCGGCTACAGAGGCGAGTTCATGCCCGACACCAAGGGTAATGGCATCATGAATACCGTTT
>JBJEJG010000066.1:0-16712 GCA_051877795.1 Acetatifactor sp. | reverse complement strand
GTGGTTGCCCCCAAAGGTCTGTGAATGGCATCCATGATTTCACCCTCCGTCACCAGTTCACAGCGGCAGACCACATTGGCGTACAGGGGATTTTCCCGAATCAGCCGCTGCCGCTCTTCATCCGTGGCAAGTGCCATGCTCGGGATACCTTTTCTGGTTGAAATGAATTTTTCTTTCTTTTTTGCAGGCAAATATTTCAAGACCTGTTCCACCAGATATTTTCCGACAGCAGGTGCACAGGACAATCCCGGAGATTCAATGCCTGCCGCATCGAAAAAGCCCGGCGCATCCTGTACTTCGCCAATGATAAAATCCGACTCTCCATCCTCCGAAAGAGCATGGGCACGCAAACCCGCAAAGGAAGTAATCACCTGCTTCGCCGGAAGATTATTCACGCTTAAAGCTGCTCGTTTGAGCACATCCGCCAGGCCTTCTCCCGTGGTGTTCACCGCCTCCTGATCTTCCACATCCACCGCAGTAGGCCCTGCCAACAGATTGCCATGGACGGTAGGTGTTACCAACACACCTTTTCCGTAGACGGTGGGCAGTTGGAAAATGGTGCGGCTGACAAACCCGCCCACCTTTTTATCCATCAGACAATACTCACCTTTTCTGGGGACAATACGGATTTTTCTGCTGCTCACCATATTATGGAAACGGTCTGCATAGACACCTGCCGCGTTGATGACAGCTCTGCTCTCCAGAACACCCTGATTGGTAGTCACCCGGTAGCCCTCTTCCGTTTTCTCAATGTTCTGCACCTCCGCATTCAGTCTGAACTCCACTCCATTGACCGCGGCGTTCTCCGCCAAAGCAATGGTGAGGCCAAAAGGACAGACGATACCACCCGTAGGCGCATACAGCGCAGCCACGGCGTTGTCGGAAATATTCGGCTCCAGCTGCTTCAGCTCCTCACGCTCTATGATGCGAAGCTCCTTCACACCGTTTTTCACGCCCTGTTCATACAGCTTCTGAAGCTTCTCCCTGTCTTTCTCCTCAAAGCAGAGCACCAGTGAACCGTTCTGTTTGAAGGGGAAATCCAGCTCTTTCGAAAGTTTCTCCATCATCATGTTCCCTTCCACGTTCAGCTTCGCCTTCAGAGTGCCGGGATGAGCGTCAAAGCCCGCGTGTACAATGCCGCTGTTCGCCTTGGAGGTACCCTCGCAGACATCTGAAGCCCGCTCAAGCACCGTCACCTTCCAGTCATAACGAGCCAACTCTCTGGCAATTCCGCATCCAGTCACACCGGCGCCGATTACAATCACATCAACCATGACCATTCTCCTTTCCACCTATGCAAAAAGAGCCAGACAAACAAATGCCATCCCTGTGACATTCCTATTGCCTGACTCCTCATCTCATGCATTCACTATTTGGTTGACATCATTATAGCATAGTGACGCTGGTAATGCAACGCCATTTCGCTTTATGTTGCGGCATGACAAATGTCATTATTTCTTTGAAGACACAGAAACATAACTTTTTTAAGGAAGAGGAGGCACAACGCCTCCTCTTCCTGTTTATTCGCATTCCGTCAACCCCTTCTCATTCAGTTCATACACCTTGTCACATACTTCCTCAATATATTTCCTGTCATGGGAAACGCTGATGATTGCCCCCGGAAAATGAATCAACAAATCCCGAATCACCGGACCGGACAAAGGGGAAAAGTTTCTGGTGGGCTCATCCAGGATAAGGACATTCCTGTGCTCCATGCTCATCTTCAACAGAAGCAGCTTCGCCTTCTGTCCTCCCGATAAATCCCGGATGGCATGCTCCATCTCAGCTACCGTATATTTCATGCTTCCAAGGTAGGTGCGGATTCGCGTGTTTTCCTCCTTATCCCAGGTCTTTGACAGATACTCCACGGGTGTGCTGTCCAAATCCAGAAGTTCCTCGTAATTCTGGGGCATATAAGCTGTGCGGATATCCGTTCTCTGCAATAAATCTTCCGCAATTTTTTTAAGAAAAGTTGTTTTTCCGGCACCGTTCTTTCCGATGATACAGACTTTTTCAGGACCTTTTACCTGCAGCCTGATACCCCGGGAAAGCACGCGCCCTTCCACCTCCAGGCACGGCAGTTCATAATCAATCACCCATTTTCCCGCGGGAATTCCTTCTCCCTCCGCAAAACGGAAGAAAATCGCCTCCTCCGTTTCCGGCATCTGTGTCATATTTTCAGCCTGTCTCTCAAACCGACGCTCCATGGATTTCACTGCGTGCATTTTCTTTTTCAGAAGCCTTCCACCGCTGGGATTCTGTCTGGTGATAGTGTCCTGCTGATACTCTACCTTATCATAAATTCTTCGGAATCTCTCCTGCTGTTTCTCATAGGCCGCTTTTTCCTCCGTCGCAAGCCGCTCCTGTCTGTCCAGGCTCTCCTGCCGTCTGCTCACATACTCACGATAACCCGCCCGGATTACCGTGCAGCGGCTCTCCGTCTTTCTCTTCAGCTGCTCCATATGGATAATCACATTAGCAGTGTTCTCTAACAGCGTCTCGTCATGGGAAATATAGAGCACCGGAGCCTTACATTCATTGATGAACTTCTCAAGCCAGTTTAAAGTGTCTATGTCGATGTCATTGGAGGGCTCATCCAGCAGATACACGCCGGGGCGCTTCACACGCAGACGCAGCAGCTGCAGCTTCACCTTTTCCCCGCCGGACAGCCGGCCTACCTTTGTGTCACTGTAAAGCATATCCGGGGAAAGTCCCAATTCCGCTGCAATCGAGGCTAGCTCCCTGTAGTCGGTCTCTAAAAAGGCACTTTCCTCTGCCAGGAACTCATAAACTGTCTTTTCTTTGTCTTCCTGAGACAATTCCTGTGCAAGATAGCCGCAAATTGTATTATTTTTGTGAATCTCCCCCGCGTACTCCGCATAATCTTCCACCAGTTTTTCATCGTAAAGCAGCTTTAAAAGAGTGGATTTTCCATTTCCCTCCTCGCCGATGATGGCAGCCTTATCACCGTTGTTCAGTATAAAAGATAAATCTGTTGCAAGGGGGCGTAAATCCTTCTTATGATATAAACTCAAATTTTTTACCTGTAGCATTCTTGTCTTCCTCCGCGCAGGCAGGAAATCTGCCCACTAAAAAACTGCTTCCGGTTATGTAACCGAAAGCAGATTCTAATCCAGATGCACAATATTTTTAATTCCACAGGGAAACCACAGCGTACGGCTCTTACAAAAAACACTGCCCCATTACACAGCTTTTTACACGAAATATCACTGTCAAGCTGCACAGTCTTATCGAATCGGGAGCGCTATCCACCGCATAATTCTCTTAATTGGAAAACATTGGCAAATACATCTGACATCTATCAACGGTCACACAAAGAACACAGCTGCCCAATCATCAGGCTGCCGCCGAAAGCCTCTTTGTAGTTACTGTTCATAGATTATCTCCGCACTGCCTTTCCCCCCGTTTTCTCTAAAATTGTTATTGCAGAAAGATTATAGCATGCACTTCCCGCGTCTGCAAGCCGTTTTGTATTCTGAACAAGATTATTTATTCCGATAAGTGTATTCACATTCCGCAAGGTGGGCACAATGTTTTTTCCCTATGCATACCACAACGCTTTATTCGTCGTGGAAATAGATACTGCTCCCGCATTCAGGGCAGACATCACATCCTCCTTGTCCGTGATGAGGCCTCCGGCAATCACCGGCTCCTGCACCGCTCCTGCAATTCTTTTTATCACCTTCGGCATTAGCCCCGGCAGAATTTCAATGCAGTCCGGCCTTGCCTGCTCGCACTGTCTGTAAACGCTTTCAACCGCCATGGAGTCAATAACAAAGAAACGCATCACCGTGTACAGCTTCAATTCCCTTGCCCGGCGAATCAGCGTCGGTTTCGTGGAAATAATGCCGTCCGCCCGGGTAGCTTTTCTGATAAAATCTACGCTGACCTCCTTGCTTCCAAGGCCTGCAATCAAATCCATGTGCACCATGGCAAGCTTGCCCACAGACTTAACCCGCTCCACAATTTCCGCAATATTCATAATATCCCCATATAGGATAAAAATAATTTCGCAGTCCGTCTCCAGGCACTCCTTCAGTCCCTCATCGTCCTTTACCGCCGCGATTACCGGACAATCTTCCAGCTTTTCTCTGATTCTGCCGCTCATTTTGTTACTCCCCGCACCTCTTTAAATCTGTCAGGCAGCCTCCTTTTGCTTCCACATAATATTTATCATCCACCTGCAGCCAGACACTTTGGAAGCCGGGATTAAACACCTTTGTGTTGTCCGCGGTAAACTGCAGTCTCTTCGCCGCATCCATGTAGTCGATAATCTCAATGTTGGTGGCATACCAGATATCCTCTCTGCCACCCATGAACTCACAGAATTTCTCAATGACTTCCCAGTTATCGTTGTTGTCAAACTCATAGCTGTGTCCCCAGACATACATCAGCTTCAGATACTGCTTTTTGCCAAAATCTGCAAAAAACTGCGCCTTCTTCATCAGCTCCGGGTCATTGTGATGACAGGTAGGATGCCACTCCAACGGGTCTTTCGGCAACTCAAAATCAGACACGGAAGGCACCACTCTGGCATAGGCAACGCCAAGCTGCCGAAACAGCTGCTTAATTTCCTCACTGTAGGAGCCGTTAGGATAGGCGTGTCCTCTTACGGGGACGCCCAACAGCCCCTCCAGCCCCTTTCTGTCCTCCAGAAGCTCTTCCGCCACACCGGTCAGCGGACAGCGTTCAATGGTCGGATGGGTCATGGTATGCGTCGCGACCTCATGTCCTTTATACAGCTCCGCAATCCTGTTTCCGGCAATACGGGGCGGTGTCTGCTCTCTCTCCATCAAACCGTAGTTTACGTTAAAGGTACCCTTAATCCCATATTTATTAAAGATTCCCACAAGTCTTTCATCCTGAATCTTTCCGTCATCATAACTCATTGTCAGCGCTTTTGCCTTCCCCTCCGGAAAACAGGTATATACCTTCATCTCTTTTATCCTTCCTTCCCGCAGCTATGCTGCCCTGTATTTCCATACTATAACTTTTCCGGCGCCTGCGCAACTTTTTTCGGAATCGCTACTGCACATTAAATTTCTGTAACGTGCAACTCTTTCCATTGCTATTTTCCCTCTTATCCTGTATGATGTACTACAGTACTAAGTTCCTGATACAACACAGTAAAAATGTTACATTCAAATGTACGCACAAAAGAAAGGAGAGAACTATTTATGAAAGGCGATTCCTTCCGCAACAGAAGAAACGGTTTTGAAACCATGGACGGCGGAATGACAGGCTCCTCAAAGGGAAAATCCGGAGGTAAGATTGCAGGCATTGTAGCGACTGTCATCATTCTGGCAATCCTTTTGATGAATTCCACCTATGAAATCAAAGAGCAGGAGCAGGCAGTGCTCATCACACTGGGAAAAGCTACCGCAGTGACCGACCCCGGTCTGCATTTTAAGATTCCCTTTATCCAGAAGGTAAAAAAGGTGAACACTACAATTCAAGGCTTTCCCATCGGCTATAACACCGATACAAACCAGACCAACGAGGATGAATCCCTGATGATTACCTCCGATTTCAACTTTATTGATGTGGACTTCTACGTGGAGTACCGCTACAGCGACCCTGTCAAGGCTCTTTATGCTTCACAGAATCCACTGGAAATTCTGAGGAATATCAGCCAGAGCTGCATCCGCACCGTCATCGGAAGCTATCCTGTGGATGATGTGCTCACAACAGGCAAGAACGAGATTCAGGCCTCTATCAAGGAAATGATTTTGGAGCGCCTGGAGGAGCAGGATATCGGCATCCAGCTGGTAAACATCAGAATGCAGGATTCCGAGCCTCCTACCACCGAGGTTATGGAAGCCTTCAAGGCAGTTGAAACTGCAAAGCAGGGCAAAGAGACAGCTTTAAACAATGCCAATAAGTACCGCAACGAGCAGCTTCCCTCCGCGCAGGCAAAGGCCGACGGCATCCTCAAGGATGCGGAAGCACAGAAAACAGAACGCATCAACAACGCAACCGCTCAGGTGGCACGCTTTAACGCCATGTACGAAGAATATATCAAAAACCCTGTAGTCACCAGACAGCGTATGTTCTACGAAGCAATGGAGGAGGTTCTTCCCGACCTGAAGGTCATCATCGAGAGCCCTAACGGCGACGTGCAGACCATCTATCCCATCGAGTCCTTTACCGGAAATTCCGGCTCCGCAGACAGCAGCGAAAGCAATGCGGGCACCAACTAAGGAGGCACAGGATTATGAAGACATTTAAAAAAGTAACCTTAATCGTCGTACTGTTTGCAGTTCTGTTAATCGGTGCATCCAGTATTGTCATTACGCATGAAAACGAATATAGCTTAATCCGCCAGTTCGGCAAGATTGACCATGTGGTATCCGAGTCAGGTATCAGCTTTAAGATTCCTTTTGTCCAGAGCGTGGACACCCTGCCCAAGCAGACGCTGCTCTACGACCTCTCTTCCTCCGATGTCATCACCAGCGACAAAAAGACCATGATTTGTGACAGCTATATTCTGTGGCGGATTACAGACCCCGTCAAATTTGCACAGACGCTGAACTGTTCCGTTGCCAGCGCAGAAAGCCGTCTGGACGCAATCGTGTACAACTCCACGAAAAATGTCATCAGCAGCACAACACAGGATGATGTGATTTCCGGAAGGGACGGAGAACTGTCCGAGTCAATTATAAACAATATCGGCACCTCTCTTGATCAGTATGGCATCGAGCTTCTGGCTTTTGAGACCAAAAAACTTGATTTGCCCAGCGACAATAAGGCTGCCGTATACGAGCGTATGATTTCCGAACGCGATAACATTGCAGCAACCTACACCGCAGAAGGAAACTCTGAGGCACAGAAAATCAAAAACACCACCGACCAGGAGGTAACCATCATGCTTTCTGAGGCGGAAAAGGATGCGGCAATTCTGATTGCAGAAGGGGAAGCAGAATATATGAGGATTTTGTCAGAAGCCTACAATGATGAATCCAAGCAGGAATTCTATTCTTTCGTCAGAAGTCTGGATGCCATCAAGACTTCCATGCAGGGAAATAACAAGACCGTAATTCTGTCCCCCGACTCACCGATTGCACAGATTTTTTACGGAAAATAAAGCATCTATATCCGTCAGACGCAGACTCCAAAGCGTCAGGGACATAGCAGAAAAAGAGCCCCCAAACCGAGCAATGTCATGATGCCGGGGGGCTCTTCTTTTCTTTCACCTGCTACATCAGAATTTCATCTATCTTCTTCCGCTCTTCCTCGCTGAAAGAGGTGTTTCCAATCATGCCAATATTGTCCAGAATCTGAGAGGGTCTGGAAGCGCCGATAAGTACGCTGGTAATATCTCCATCCCGCAGAATCCAGGCAAGTGCCATCTGCGCCAGAGACTGTCCTCTCCGGGACGCCAGCTCACCCAGCTTCTTCACCTTGTCAAGCGTTTCCTCCGTAATCGCATTTTCCTTCAAAAATCTTCCATCCGTGCGGATACGGCTGTCCTCGGGAATCCCGTGAAGGTATCTGTCAGTCAGGAGTCCCTGTGCCAGCGGGCAGAATGTGATGATACCGATACCATGGGCAGCGGCGTAATCCTTCAGACCATCCTTCTCAATGGTTCGCTCCAGCATGGAATACTTTCTCTGATTGATGATAAAAGGTGTTCCCATCTCCTTGAACAGCTCCGCAATAGCAATCGTCTGTTCCTTATTATAATTGGAAATACCCACATATAACGCCTTACCGCTTCTCACAATTCCATCAAGCGCTCTCGCTGTCTCCTCCAGCGGAGTCTCCGGGTCAGGTCTGTGATGGTAATAAATATCCACATAATCAAGTCCCATACGCTTTAAACTCTGGTCAAGGCTTGCCACCAGATACTTTTTGCTTCCCCAGTTGCCGTAAGGACCAGGCCACATATCATATCCCGCCTTTGTAGAGATAACCAGCTCGTCACGGTACTCTCCCAGCCCCTTCTTCAAAATGCGTCCAAAGTTCTCCTCGGCTGCACCGGGCACCGGGCCGTAATTATTTGCCAGGTCGAAATGTGTAATACCGTTGTCAAAGGCAGTACGACACATTGCCTCCATGTTATCAAAGTTTCCGTTGGTTCCAAAATTATGCCACAACCCCAGGGAAACTGCCGGGAGCAGCAGTCCGCTCTTCCCACAGCGGTTGTACTTCATGGTTTCATATCTTTTTTCGTTTGCAATATACATGTTTAACCCCTTTATTTTATATTGTCTGTAACAACTGTTATTATAGCACGGGCGCACCTTTTTGTACATGCCGCCTCATCCGCTTTTACTCCTGCAGCTTCTGTTTCTTTCCCGCAATCCTTATTTTACTGAAAAAGCAGTAATATACAATAAAGAGCAGGCTGGTGATAACCCATGTCAGCGGGTAGCTGAACATAATCGTGCGGATACCGGGCCACACAGGCACAGCCGCCACAATCCATACCACACGAATGATACAAATACCGCTCAGGCAAATCAGCGTGGGAATCCATGCATCTCCTGCCCCTCTCAGAGCACCGGACAGGATTTCAATACAAACATAGGTAAAATAAGTGGGGACAAGGAACTTCGTCATCTCCACGCCAATCCTCAGCACCTCCGCATCCTTTGTAAACAGCATATAGATACCGCCACAGGCCACATACAGGAAAATCGAGCTTGCAATCGTGGTACCAAAGCTCATGGCAAGACAGGTTCGTACACCCTTCCGCACACGCTCCGGCTTTCCCGCTCCGTAGTTCTGCCCCACAAAGGTCGTAATGGAAATGCCAAAGGCACTGATTACCATCCAGAACACCACGTCCAGCTTGCCATAGACTGTCCAGGCTGCCACTGTGTCTGTTCCCTCCCCGTTGATTGCCGTCTGAATAATGATGTTGGAAAGACTGTACATAACTGACTGGAGGCCCGCCGGAAAACCGATTCTGATAATCCTCTGAAACATTCTCCCATCGAACCCAATCCGCCGCAGGTTCAGGTGATGCATGTCGTCAGTCCGCATCAAGACCACAATCACCATCACAGCGCTGAGCAGCTGGGAGAGAATCGTAGCAAGCGCTGCTCCTGCTACGCCCATCCTCAGCACTGCTACGAAAAGAATATCGAGGACAATATTGGTAAGACAGCCCGCTATCAGAAAGTACAGCGGCCGTTTGGAATCTCCCACCGCACGCAGAATACCGGAACCTACATTATAAATCAGATTTCCGATAATACCTGCAAAATAGATTCGTATGTAAAGAATTCCCAAATCAAGAATATCCGCCGGCGTATTCATGGCACGCAGGACGGTAGGTGCCAGCGGAATGCCAATCAGCATCATTATAAGACCTCCCACCAGACTGAAGGCGATTGCCGTATGCACTGCATAGCCCACCATTTCTGCTCTTTTTGCTCCGTAATACTGGGAAATCACGACAGTTGCGCCGCTGGCGAGTCCAACAAAAAAACCCACAAGAAGATTGATAACTGTACCGGTACCGCCGCCTACAGCAGACAAAGCCTCTTTTCCCACAAACCTCCCCACAATAACTGCATCCACTGCATTATAGAGCTGTTGGAAAAAAGTTCCGAGTAAAATGGGAAAAAAGAAGAGCAGCAGCTGTTTCCATATGACGCCCTCCGTTATACCGTTTTCCTTCTCTGTAACAATTTTTTCCGCTTCCATTTCACACACCCCACACTGCCTGTTATGATTGCCGGCACTGTTTTCTTGCTTTTTTATCTTCATACATGCGTTGATCGGCTGTTTCACAGCACTCCTCGAAGGAAATCGGGTGTTCCCTGCTGCAGATACAATAACCGACACTTACCCCCAATTCATAAGGCAGCTTTTGTTGTACCACATGCGCATTTATTTTTTCATTAAGTGTCTTTTTCATGTTCTCCCAATATTCTGTATCCGTCTGAAAAGACAGAATCTGGAATTCATCACCGCCACAGCGTGTTATCAAATCCTGTTCTGTCAACGAAGTCTTAATTGCATTTGCCGTAATGCAGATTGCATTATTGCCTGCCAGATGACCAAACCCATCATTAATTCTCTTCAGGCCATCCATGTCCATCATCGCAACACAGTATTCTTCTCTGCCAATGTACTCTTTCTGATACCGGTTCCACGCAAACCGATTCTGCAATCCCGTCAATTCATCCTGCATATGCAATTTATCCAGCTCTTCAATACTCCTGCGGAGCAGCATTTGCCGATGCAGATTCTCCATGCTGATACCTATACTTTCATGGCAGATGCGATAATTGTATATGTCAATAGGCAGATATTCATTCACAAAAGCCAGATACCCAAATACACGGTCCTTATGATGAATAGGGAGAAATATAATCAAATCCCCTTCCTTTATCTCCAGAGGAAGAAGCTTCTCAACCGAAAAAGAAAAATCCTTCAATTCTCCGGTCCGCTCCGTGATTCCGGTAACTGCCATCATAATGCGGTCAAAGGGTCTCCCATCCTCTGAATCTGTATATTCCATCTCACTCGTAATATATTTTACTGTACGCTGATTTAAACAGAAGATAAACTCTTTACAACTGATTCCCTGCAGCATGTTCCTGATATTTTCTCCAAGCTCATCCAGAGACATCACTCCCTCCAGAGAATCATTGTACTGCATCATCCGGCTAATCTGGTTACCGGCTTCAATCTTTGCCAGGATAATTTGCTGAAAACGTTTGGAAAACTGATTTTCCTGTGTATCTTTACACCCGCAGCTCTGTCCGAAATAAATTTTTCCCTTACAGTAATTTTCCTGTGATACTTCTTTTCCCTCCAACATTTGAATCAACATCTCACAGGCTTTTTCCGCAAGCTCCGAATCCATTCTGTCAGCTCCTGAAATGTCCGGACGAAAAACAACGCTATTTGTACTCCGATTCAGAGAGCATAAAATCAAATCTTCCGGTATTCGATATCCCTGCTCTTCCATTTCCAGGCACAAGCCGATACAGTAGACATCATGAATACAGATAACAGCCTCTGCATCATCAATCCCTTCTTCTCTGAAAATATGAAATAAATCCCGTCCGTGCTGAATAGAAACTGTCATCTGCACAACTCTTTTCTGATTCTCCGGAATTTTATACTTTTGCAGCGTATCCTTATATGCTCTCATCAGCTGATTGGTAATGACATCATTATCGTCCAGCGCAACCATATTGATTTTTGTACAATGATGTTCCTGAATCAGATGCTCCATCAACTGGCAGCCTGCGTCATAGCTGTCCAGTGAGACAAACGGGACTCCCTCTAAGCCACAGTTTAGGGTCAAAAAAGGAATCCCTTTTTTCCGGAGCACCTGAACGAAATGACGATACATATCTCTATTTGCAATATTGCCATCTATAATACAGCCGTCAAAGGATGTCTCTTCCAATAAACTGTAAATAGCGGATTCCCCTTCATCATAAGCATTTTCTTCTCTGTACAGACCATAGCTTGAGATAACATACAAAGCATAACCGCCTGCTTCTTTTAGTTTTTTATCAATAGAGCGAATCACATTTTTCTGGCATTCAAAATTCGACGCACTTGTCAATAATAATATCTTTTTCACGCTATCCATTGTATCCCCACCGCCTGTTTTATCCCCAAAAATAAAGAAGTAAAAATCTGATAGCATATTATACCACAATATGAATGGACTGTGTGAGCCGATTGAGATTCTTTTTGAAAAACAAAGGAATGAATAGAGAAATTTCTTGCTTGCACATTGACATCCGTCTATGTATATGCTATTGTATAATGCATAGATAAATATCAATGTGAGGAAATGAAAATGGATGTACTTGAGGCAGCAGCAATCTGTAAAGCATTAGGAGATTCTAACAGATTACAAATCATAAAAATGTTGTCGGATGGCGAAAAGTGCGGCTGTAAGTTATTGGAGGCCTTTGAAATTACACAGCCGACTTTGTCACACCACATGAAAATCCTGTGCGATTGCAGACTGGTAAATGACAGAAAAGAAGGTAAATGGCATCATTACTCTTTAAATTGCGAAACATTGGAAAAATATAAAGAATTCATTGAAAATCTATCTTGTGCAAAGGAAGGCTGCGACTGTCTATGATATGGGATTTTATTCAAAACCAGATACTTGGCATGAAATGGCTGAACCGGCTGATAGGAAACAGTCTGGAAAAAATGGGGCTTGATACATCAGGCCGACTTGGCGGCAGTATTCAGTTTTTTATCTATGATGTAATAAAAATTACAATCCTGCTGTGTGCACTGATTTATCTGATTTCCTATATTCAGAGTTATTTCCCACCGGAGAGAAGCAAAAAAATACTGGGGAAATTTCATGGTATAGGTGCTAATTGCATCGCGGCACTCTTAGGAACGGTAACACCGTTTTGCTCCTGCTCCTCGATTCCTCTTTTTATCGGATTTACAAGTGCCGGACTTCCGTTAGGAGTAACCTTTTCCTTTCTAATTTCATCCCCTATGGTTGACCTGGGAAGTCTGGTTCTTTTGATGAGCATTTTCGGAACTAAGGTTGCAATCATTTATGTAATTGTCGGCCTGCTGATAGCGGTCATCGGTGGTACACTGATCGAAAAAATGCACATGGAAAAGTATGTGGAAGATTTTATTCTAAAAGCTAACGCCGTTGATATTGATATACCGACACTTTCACAAAAAGACCGTCTGTCCTACGCAAAAGGGCAGGTAATATCTACCTTCAGGAAAGTATTTCCCTATATTCTCCTGGGAGTTGCAATCGGTGCGGTAATTCATAACTGGATACCTGAAAAATGGGTTGAAGCAATACTTGGCAGCCAAAATCCTTTCGGGGTGATTCTTGCCACGTTGGTAGGCGTCCCTATGTATGCGGACATTTTCGGCACAATACCTGTTGCAGAAGCTTTGTTGGCAAAGGGAGCCAGATTAGGAACAATCCTCAGCTTCATGATGGCTGTTACAACGCTTAGTCTGCCATCCATGATTATGCTGAAAAAAGCAGTAAAGTCCAAATTGCTGGCTGTATTTATTGCAATCTGTGTGATTGGAATTATTCTTGTCGGTTACTTTTTCAATATGATACAGTTTTTGTTATAAGGGGACTTATACTAAACTTCCACAAATTTGATCTCAACAATGATATTTTGCATATGAAAAAATCTATCTGGGAGGACAAGGAAATGGCATTATTCGGACTTGGCAAAAAGAAAACAGATAACGAGAGCAGTTGCTGCTGCAGCGGAAACTGCACGCCGGAAACAATGGAACAGGCAGAGGCTGAAAAGAAGCAGCAGGGTGTAAAAATTCTGGGCGGCGGCTGCGCCAGATGCAATCAGCTTGAAGAAGCTACGATTCAGGCCCTTTCCGAGTTAGGAATGGATACAACAGTCGACCATGTCAGAGATTATGAAAAAATAGCTGCTTACGGTGTTATGTCCACTCCTGCACTGGTCGTAGACGGCAAGGTTGTTTCCTACGGAAAGGTTCTGAAGAAAGAAGAAGTAATTGAGCTTCTGAAAAGGTTTTCATAGATTTCCCTGTCTTTCTCCTGAAAAACATTAAAAACAATGCGTTCCATTCTATCATTGGTTTTCAGAAATTCCATTACGGTCTTCACGGCAATTTCTGCCGCTTCCTCATTCGGGAAGTGAAATTCGCCCGTTGAAATACAGCAAAATGCAACTGATTTTATTTCATGTTCTTCACAGCATTTCAGAATGCTTTCATAACAATTTCGAAGTTCCCGGCAGAGCTCATCATTTAATGCACCATATACAATCGGTCCCACTGTGTGAATGACATAATTGCAGGGAAGGTTATATCCCAAAGTCAGGGTGGCTGTACCGACCGGTTCTTCGTAGTGTCTGCCATAGCGAATCCGCCTTTGGTTCATAATCTGATGGCACTCGTCTCTAAGCTGTATTCCGGCTGCGCTGTGAATGGCATTATCAATACATCCGTGACACGGGACAAAGCAACCTAACAACTGTGAATTGGCTGCATTTACAATCGCACCGACCTTTAACCTTGTGATATCCCCCTGCCAGAGTGATATTTTTTCCGCGAAGGGAGCAGAACTTACATATTGCTCTTTCAACGTCGGAATATCCGTTAAAGCTACAATTCCCTTCTCTGAAAGTTCTTCCTGCAAATACTCATCCTGTAATCTCAATAATTCGCCGGAAGCTGCTCCCGGCATACGGATATTCATAAGCGAACGAATTGCTTTTTTCTTTTCCGCCAGACTGTATTTTCCCGTTTCAAGATTTTTATAATCACCGGAATCTTCCTTTAACTTATCCAACAAACTATCGATGCTGTGATTCACTCTCATCTGAACTGCCTGCTTTCTTTTCTATTTCATGACAGAAATCGGATATCACCTTTGCCATATCTGCCTCAATGCCAATTGCCCTGTTTCCAAGGCTTTCAGGTACCTCTGCTTCATTCAGGTTCAGACGAATCAGTGACAGATTCCTGTTTTCCCAAACCATTTTTTCAAACGGAAACCGAATAATGGCAGGGGTATTAAACCCTACGCCCAATTCCAGCAAGACTCCTTTTTGATTCCCAATCTTTTTCAGGTAATCCCGGTATCGCCTTGCCGATTCATGCCAGCTTTCATCTTCCACAAAGTACTGATCACAACGCAGGTGCATTGTCATATTGCCACCACATACCGGGCACTTGGGAACCATATCGGAGGGAATCAGGCAATTCCTTCTTGCCCGGTCCATCCGGCGAAACAGCTTTTCGGCATCATATGTTTTCTGATGGCAGCCTTTTTCACATTGTATATTCCCGTAATCGCCCTGAGTTGCAAAAATACGGTTCTTATCAAAGCCCGCTTTCTGAAATTGGTGGTCCACATTGGTTGTCAGTACAAAGTAATCTTTTTTCTTTACCAATTCATAGAGCTGTTTATAGAGAGGCAGCGCGGGTGGCAGAAAGCGGTTTATCATGCTGTGTTTTGACCAATATCCCCATTTGGCTTCCTGAGATGGAAAGGGATAAAAGCCTGCGGTATACATATCGGTCATATACATCGTACCATATTTTTGAATGAATTCACCAAAATTATCTGCAAAGCGAGTACCGCTGTAAGTAAGTCCCGCCGCTGCCGATGCTCCCGCGCCTGCGCCAATCAATAGAATGTCAGCGTCTATTATCCATTTTACAGCACTTTCCATTTGTTTCTTATACGGAACACTGCACATAATCCGCTTCCTTTACTTTCTCACTACCGAGATTCTCTCCTGAATGTGATTGCCCTTTGTTATTTCGTCCACCATAGCAATCGCATAGTCAGCATAACTGATAATGCTTTCCCCTCTCTCATTCAGTGTAAGTTCCTCACCTCCGAGAATATACTCTCCGGTGCGTTCACCCTCTGCCTGAAAATCCCCTGCAGGACTGATAAATGTCCATTTGACATCGGTTCTCTTGCGAAGTTCAGTAAGTGCTTTACCTTGAGCCTGAGCAAGCGGAAGGAACTGTGCCGGAAAGTCCGGACTGTCAGAAACAACAGCTGTATGCTCCGGATTTACATAAAGGCTGCCGGCACCACCAACTACAAGAAGCCTTGTGTTTGTGCCTGAAAGAGCATCACACAATACCATAAGAGATGTGCTATGAAGCGGAAGAACATCCTCTGTCCATGCTCCAAACGCATCAACTACCACATCAAAATCTCTCAAATCCTCTGCGGTAATGTCAAGAATATCCTTTTTTACAGAGCGAGGAGCAATCGACTTGTTTTCTCCTCTAACAATGGCTGTCACATCCAATCCCCTGTCTACTGCCTCCTTGGTGATAAGCTTACCTGCCTTACCATTTGCACAAACTACTGCAATTTTCATCATAATTACCTCCTGTAAAATATTTTTTAATTGTAACTATCTCAGTTACAACTGTTGTGCTTATAGTATCACACTCTTGTTGTAATGTCAATGGTTACATCTAAAGAATTTCAAAAAATTACAGGGCACTTGAACTTTATCTTTCAATGCCCTGCATTTTCTCGGCTTTTAGTTTGCGGGAATACCCCCGCATTCCTGTTGTATATACTTTTCTGTATCCTGCTTTAAATCCTCCAGCGTAATGGACGCAAGTTCCTTTTCCATAGCAGACTGAACCCGGAAAAGCTTATCGTCTAAAATATGATGAATATTCCTTCCCACGGGACAGTTAGGGTTCGGATTCTCGTGGAAATGAAATAAATCCCCGTTTTCAACACATTCCACAGCGCGGTAGACATCCAGGAAGGTAATTTGATCTAATGGTCTTGCAACAGTCGTACCTCCCGTTCCGCGTGCCACATCAATCAGACCTGCTCCCTTCAATTGTCCCAAAATTTTCCGGATAATGACAGGATTTACATTGGTACTTCCCGCAAGGAAATCGCTGGTTACCTTACATTCCTTTCCAAAAGTATCTATACAGGCAAAGATATGAATTGCCAGTGTAAATCGGCTTGAAATCTGCATACCGTGTACCACCTTTCCGCTACATTTTACTTTAGCCATGTTGTAATGTCAACGGTTACAGTTTTAAAGAATGAATAAATACTCCTCTTCCTTTAATTCATATGCAGACTCTCTTCTATCAACAGAACACCAAACTATACTTTGCTTAATCTCTTCAACACATTAAAAATTCATTCAGAACATCCTTTATTTCACCAGCCAAATCCTCTTTGGAAGCCTCTCCGTGTCTTAAAACTTTCG
>JBJEJG010000065.1:0-3276 GCA_051877795.1 Acetatifactor sp. | reverse complement strand
ACTTCAATCCCGTCCATATCCGGAAGTCCCAGGTCAAGCAGAATGATATCCGGGTTATGGGAGGATGCCTCCAGGATGGCTGTCTCTCCGTTCATGGCAGTCAGATATCTGTAATCATGAGCCTTTAAGGTGGTGATCATCAGATTCTGTACCGTTCTGTCATCCTCCACAACTAGAATCAATGTTTTATTCATGCAGATCAACCTCCTCAACGGGTAATGTAAACGTAAATACTGCGCCTTTCGGAACGTTATCCGTCACCGCAATTTCTCCTCCATGGGCAGTGATGATCGACCTGCAAAGGGATAGTCCCAGACCGAGACTGCGCCTGCTGTCCGAGGTGCTTTTCGCTCCGCTGTAAAACATATCAAATACCGCCTCTTTGCTCTCATCCGGAATTCCTGGTCCGTTATCTGCAATCCGCACAACGGCATCTTTTTCCGTTCGCTTTGTGGTGATCACGATTTCCGAACCCTTTTGTGTATATTTAATGGCATTCTCCACAAGATTGATCACCACCTGCATGATCAGTCTTGCGTCTATTTTTACAAGAATAAAATCCTCCGATGGCTGAAAGATGATTTTATGCTCTGCCTTTTTTCTGCTGATGTGCTGCAGTGCCTCTGCCACCACTTCGTCAAGAAGCTCTGCCTGCAGGCGGATGCTCAGCCTGCCCTCCTCTATTTTTGTCACGGAAAGCAGATTCTCCACCAGATTGATGAGCCAGATGGAATCGTCATAAATATCCAGATACAGCTGTTTTTTCGTCTCCTCGTCAAACTTTTCCCCATTGGATAAAAGATTGCTGGCATTCCCCGATATGGAGGTTAAGGGCGTTCGCAGATCGTGGGAGATGGAGCGCAGAAGATTAGCCCGGAGCTGTTCCTTCTGGGCGAGCAATGCTGCCTTTGCCTTCTCTCTTGCATTCTTCTCGTTCTCAAGTGCCAGTGCGCATTCTCCCAATATGGAAAGCAGAATACTGTTTTCGAAGGAGTCAAGCGGCCTGTCGTCAATAACAATGCCGATCACACCGTATACACCATTGCCTGTCCTGATGGACAGATACAGACAACCTGCATCCGTAAATGTATCTGTTGTAGCACCTGCATGTTGATTATTTTGTAACACCCAGAGTGCAGCGTCCCTTTCCTTTTCCGAGAGATATTCCTCCCTCGCCGTCTCCCCGTCCACGGCAAAATACATAGCGTCTGACAAGTCACCTTCTATCACCGGATAGATCACCATGTCCCTGCCAAGCAGCTTGATCAGCTGTGTTGCCGCCACTGCAACAATCTCTTTTTTCTCCCTTACCCCTTCCAGAAGCCGGTTGGTTTCCAGCAGAATTTCGGTACGGTATGCCGCCTGCGCTGCCTGCCTGGCCTGTCTTTTGAGACGAATAGCCAGCGATCCCGTCAGGAAGGCTGCCGCAAACATGGTGAGAAAGGTGACCGGATAATCCTTTTCATAAGCGAGAAGAGTATATCTTGGCTCCGTATATAAAAAATTAAAGACAATCACACTGACAAAAGAGGATATCAGACTGTAAATCTGATGGTTGGTGATGATGGATGTGATCAGCACACCGATAATATACACCATAATAATATTTGCTTCACTAAATCCCAGCTTCCAGAATCCAAAGCTGATGGCGGAAGCAAAAACAATCATGGAAATGCTCTTAACCACATCGGAAACGTTCAGCAGATTTTCCGTTCTTTTTCCTGCTTTTGTCATCCGGTAATTCTCTTCCATTATTCCTCCTTATGCTCCTTTTTATTTTCATCTGCCGTTTGATCCAGGAAAATACCCAGCTTCCTTATGGCAATGAAACCTGTGACGATGGCAATCCCGAAAGCCATCCCCAGTACGACTGTTTCCATTATACCACCTCCGCGCTCTTCTATATATGGAAACATTTCTGCATATCTTTATTCTTTCCGAGTACCAGTATGGCATCCCCTTCGGCAAAGCAGGTATCGGGCGTTACGGTGAGCTCCAGCTTTTCATTTCTCTTTAGTGCCATGATGTTGATATTGTATTTCTTTCGGATATTGATCTCTCCCACCGTTCTTCCAATCCATTCACCCGGAGCGGCAACCTCAAAAATTGCATAGTCATTATCCAGTTCTATGTAGTCAAAAAGATGATCGGAGCTGTAACGGATCGCGGTCCAGGTGGCAAGCTGTTTTTCCGGATAGACAATTTCATCTGCGCCGTTCCGGAGGAGGAATTTCGCCTGGACATCTCTGGCTGCTCTCGACACCACCATTTTTGCTCCCAGCTCCTTTAGGAGAGAAGTGGTTTCCAGTGAACTCTGAAAGTCATTTCCGATAGCCACAATACAGACATCATAATTCCCAACGCCAAGAGAACTTAAGAATGCTTCGTTCATGCTGTCCCCGATCTGGGCATTTGTCACATAGGGCAATATCTCTTCCACTCTCTCTTCCTTTTTGTCAATGGCCATCACCTCATGGTGCAGTTCATGCAGCTTCATTGCGATATGTTTTCCAAATCTCCCCAGTCCGATCAGTAAAATTGTTTTCATTTCCCTATCATCCTTTCTCTCTAGCCCACTGTGATTTTTTCCTTCGGAAGCCTTGCCATAGTTCCTGTCTTTTCTGAAAATGCCGCAAACACAAGGGTAAGGCCGCCCACTCTTCCAAAAAACATGAGGCCGATCAGTATCAGTCTTGATATGGTTCCAAGCTCCGGTGTGATTCCCAGTGTCAGCCCCACCGTACCGATGGCGGAAGCTGTTTCAAACAGGCAGGTCAGCACCGGCAAATCCTCCAGACAGCTGATGATGAGACCTCCCGTAATGAACAGGGCAAAATACATCAGCAGAATGGCGGCTGCACTCCTTATGGTATTGTCCTCGATTCTCCTGCCAAAGCATTCGGAATCCTCTTTTCTCCGAAATACCGCAAACAGCGTGACAAAGAGAACCGCTATGGTTGTTGTTTTCATACCTCCTGCCGTGGAGCCGGGTGATCCTCCGATCAGCATCAGAAGAATCAGCATGGTCTGCCCCGCTTCACTAAACATTGTCAGGTCTACCGTATTAAAGCCTGCCGTTCTTGGAGTCACCGCCTGGAACAAAGCACACAAAGCCTTCTGTCCCACCGACATATCTCCGAAGACCGGTCTTTGGAATTCACCGAAAAAGAAAACAAGAAACGGGAAGAGGATCAGCAGGAAGGTCATAAGCAAAATGACCTTGCTCTGCATACGGTACTTTTTGAAGTGGATTCCTTTCCACCTGATGTCATCCCA
>JBJEJG010000064.1:4398-16945 GCA_051877795.1 Acetatifactor sp. | reverse complement strand
CAGACAAATAGGACCGGACATTATTCTGGTTGACATTCGTTGCTGATTCATGTATATTAATAATAAATAGCTAGTGTTTTTTTATGTGAAAGCAGCTTGCATACGGAGGGGTATATACATGAAATGTCCTTTTTGCAATCATGAAAATACAAGGGTAATTGATTCCAGACCGGCAGAGGATAATAATTCTATCCGCCGCCGTCGTGTGTGTGATGAGTGCGGGAAGCGTTTTACGACCTATGAGAAGATCGAGACGATTCCTTTAATTATCATTAAGAAGGACAACAACCGGGAGACCTATGACCGTTCAAAGATTGAGGCCGGTGTGCTCCGCGCATGTCACAAGAGACCGGTGAGTGCCCAACAGATTACCTCTCTGGTGGATGAGGTGGAAACGGAGATTTTCAATCTGGAGGAACGGGAAATTTCCAGCCAGGTAATCGGTGAACTCTTGATGAATAAGCTGAAAGACCTGGACGCGGTGGCTTATGTGCGTTTTGCCTCTGTATACCGTGAGTTCAAGGATGTAAATACTTTTATGGATGAATTGAAAAAAATGCTGAAATAGGGGCATGAAGCTAAAGCATTGCTCCAAAAAGCCGATATAACTGATAGAAGAACCTGATTGATGCGGGAAAAATGATACAAATGACAAGGGAGGTGAATTCATGGGCATTGGCAGTATAAACGATTATGCAGGCATTTTGCAGAACTACCGGGTTCCTGTCATACGGGATGTGAGTCTGGATGCGGTTCGCAGTCAGGAAGAGCAAAATATAAATGCAGTTTCCCCTGCTGCAGAGGTGTCCCATGAAGCACCTGCTGTTTCTCTCCGGGAGAGGAAGGATGCCCCTCTGGAGGATATTTCCATTACCTTTAATAAAGAAGATAATTTCGGGTACATAGGAAAGGATAAGGATATTCGTTCTCTGGATGTGGAGAAGGCAATCGATGATATGAAAAAGGATAAGGTGCTTCAACAGTATCAGTATTTTGTGGGAAGCTCCCGGAATCTCATGATGGAAAATGAGGACGGAACTGTGATTCAAAAGCTGATGTAGCGGAAAAAGATTTGGCTGCGCACTGATAACTCAGTGCGCAGCTTTTTGTTTGCTCTGTCTGCGAAAGAAGTGATAGAGGCATCCCAGATAGAGAAGTCCCAGAGTCAGCTGACTTGCCAGAAGCCCCCACAGATATCCTGTGATGCCAAACCGGGGTACCGCCAGAAAGACAAAGGCCAGTCGGATTACAAGGCAGATGACATTCATGACAAAAATATGACCGGCCATCCCAAGTCCCTGAAGAATACTGGAGAGTGTGGTGTCCAGATAGAGGAAGGGGCAGATAAATCCCAGAGTGGTGATAAAATAGCCGGCAAGCGGGCTGTGAAAGAAAGCATTACCTGCCCAGTTCCCAAAGAGAACGAAACCTGTCATGCAGCAGGCTCCCATAAGCCCACAATATTTGACGGTGCGGACGGCAGCTGATTTTAAAGCCGGAATGTCCCCCAGGGCATAGCTCTCTGAAATCATGGGCAGGAGCAAAATGGCTACGGAACTGGTCAGGGCGTTGGGAAAGAAAATAAAAGGCATTGCCATGCCGGTGAGAACACCGTATACACTTAAGGCTGTTACATTGTCGTACCCGTAGAGACGCAGTCTGGCAGGAATGGAAACGGATTCAATGCTCTGCAGCAAATTCAGTACAATACGGTTTGCGGTCAGAGGAAGCGCCATGGACAGAAGCGCACCATAGAGACTGCCGGCAGCAGAGCGGGATTTACCGGAGAGCGTGAGCAGACCATGTGTAGCTCTGCCGGAAGGAAAACAGTACCAGGCTGCAATGATGGACAGAAGCATGGAGAATAATTCACCCACAGTCAGCCCCAGGACGGCAGAACTGATGGAAGGGGTTTTTCCCATGGAAAGGCACCGGGCAGAAATGATATATACGCAGCCCACCCGGGTAATCTGCTCCAGAAGCTGGGATGCAGCAGGAATCTCAGCCTTTTTTACTCCATAGAAATGTCCGTTGATGCAGGAATGAACAGCACTTAAAGGAATAGAGAAGGAGAGAATGCGCAGCATGGAGGCTGTGCGGGGCTCTTGAAGCAGAACCCCGGCAATCGGGTCTGCCAATGCGTAAACCACTGCGTTACAGAGCAGGGAAAGCGGCAGAGAGATGCTTAACCCAACTGCCAGCGGCCTGAGGGAAATTCGATTTTCCTTTGCGGCCTGTTCTGCCACCAGTTTGGAGATGGCGGTCTGGTATCCGGCGGCAGTGAGGGAAAAGGAAAGCGACAAGACAGGGCTTAAGAGCTGATAGATGCCCATGCCCTCCTCACCAAACAGTCTGGACAGATAAATTCGGTAAAAGAATCCGATAATGCGGCTTACCAGTCCCGTGAGGGTCAGGATAAAAGTACCAAAAACCAACGGGTGGCTCTTTTTCATTTTCATAAGATACCCAAGAGCTTTTTCACCATTATATTCTACAAATCATGTTGACAGAACCGGTCCATAGTGTTATAGTGTCAATGTAATTCCTAGTAAAATGGTATAAATTAAAAACGGGATTATAATGTGGAAGAAAAGAGGGATACATTATGATATATCTTGACAATGCGGCAACCACAAAGACGTCGCCGGAGGTGGTTCAGGCAATGCTGCCGTATTTTACGGAAAATTACGGGAATCCCAGCACAATTTACTCTCTTGGCTCATCCAGCAAAAAGGCGGTGAACGAAGCGAGAAGAACGATTGCCGGGGGAATCGGTGCAAAGCAGGAGGAAATTTATTTTACAGCCGGAGGTTCTGAGGCAGATAACTGGGCCCTGAAGGCAACGGCAGAAGCCTATGAAAGCAAAGGGAAACATATCATCACTACCAAGATTGAGCACCACGCCATTCTTCATACCTGCGAATATCTGGAGAAAAGAGGGTTTGAGGTGACTTATCTGAAGGTGGACAAGGATGGGCTGGTGGATTTGGAGGAGCTGAAGAGTGCAATCAGACCGGATACCATTCTGATAAGCGTTATGTTCGCAAATAACGAGATAGGAACAATAGAGCCCATAAAGGAGATTGGCGCTATCGCAAAGGAGAGGGGTGTCCTTTTCCATACCGATGCGGTACAGGCCTTCGGACAGGTTCCCATCAACGTGGATGAAATGAATATAGATATGCTGAGCGCAAGCGGGCATAAGCTGAACGGTCCCAAGGGCATAGGCTTCCTGTACATCCGCTCCGGGCTGAAGCTTCGGTCCTTTATTCACGGCGGCGGACAGGAGAGAAGCAGGAGAGCCGGAACGGAAAATGTGCCGGGTATCGTGGGACTGGGGGCTGCTGCGGAAAGAGCGTTCAGAATTATGGAGGAGAAGACAAAGAAGGAATTGGAATTGCGGGATTATTTGATCAGCCGCATCGAGAAAGAGATTCCTTACTGCCGCCTTAACGGACACAGAACAAGGCGTCTGCCGGGCAATGTAAATTTTTCTTTCCTGTATATTGAAGGAGAGTCCATGCTCATTATGCTTGACATGAAGGGAATCTGCGCTTCCAGCGGCTCTGCATGTACTTCGGGTTCTCTGGATCCTTCCCATGTTCTGCTTGCTATCGGGTTAAAGCATGAGGAAGCGCATGGTTCTCTGAGAATGACTCTCTCGGAGGAAAATACAAAAGAAGAAATAGATATTGTGGTAGATAATCTGAAGCGGATTGTCGCAAAGCTTAGAGAAATGTCACCGCTCTACGAGGATTTTATCAAGAAGCAGAAGCAATAAGGAATCGCAGGGCGCGGAACAAGGAGATTTAGGAGGTGCAGACGGAATGTACAGTGAAAAGGTAATGGATCACTTTCAGAATCCCAGAAATGTGGGAGAGATAGAGAATGCCAGCGGCGTGGGAACCGTGGGAAATGCCAAGTGCGGCGATATTATGAGAATGTTTCTGGATATTGACGAGAACGGGATTATCCGGGATGTGAAATTTAAGACCTTTGGCTGCGGCGCGGCAGTGGCAACCAGTTCTATGGCAACCGAACTGGTAAAGGGAAAGAGTATCCAGGAGGCCATGCAGGTAACCAACAAGGCAGTCATGGAGGCTTTGGACGGTCTACCTCCCGTGAAGGTGCATTGTTCTCTGCTTGCGGAGGAAGCCATTCATGCGGCACTTTGGGATTACGCGGAGAAAAATCATATTACCATAGAGGGATTAAAGAAACCCAAGGCGGATATTCATGAGGGAGAGGAAGAGGAGCAGTACTAAGCTGCTCCTCTTTTTTCGCCTGAAAAGCGTTGCCTGCGGAGAACTATCATGGTAAAATGTACGAAAAGGGCAGAGCCAGGTGCTCAAAAAGCAGATGCCGTGCTTGCACGAGCAGATGCTTTTTTGTGCATTTGGTGAGCGAGTATGCAAGACGGGAAAACGGTGGACAGTTTCATGGAAAAAAACAGACGTGAATTATGGCTGAAAGCAGTGGCAGCAGGACTTGTGCTGGGCTCCTTTCTCATCAATATAAAGAATATTCTTACCAGCTGTCATGTGGATGCGGAATATCAGGTGGCAATGGCTTACAGAATGCTGCGGGGAGACCGAATGTTCTCACAGATGTGGGAGTCCCATCAGACCTCTGCATTTTTTCTGGCCTTTTTTGAGTGGATTTATCTTAAACTGACAGGGACAACAACCGGAATAGTGCTTTATGCGAATGCGGTGGGAATTTTATGCAGGACGGTAGTTGCGTTTCTTGTGTTTAAAACCATGAAGAAATATATCGATAAGCGTGCCGCTTTTGCCATATTGCTTCTGGCGCTGAATCTTTATCCGAAGGATGTTATGCTGCCGGATTTTGCGAATATGCAGATATGGTTTGCACTATTACTGATGTGCTGCCTGATTACTTATTTTGAAGGCTCCGGAAAAAAGGTATGGCTTGTTGCGGGCGCAGTATGCCTTTGCCTGGAGGTGCTTTCCTATCCGAGCTGCGTGCTGGTGTGGATTCCCTGCGTGATTTTGATAGGAATGTATTCTCCCCGAAAAAAGCGTGATTTTGGAATTTTTACCGGGGTGTGTGCTGCCTCCGGCATGGTTTGGCTGCTTTACTTTATGCGGGGAGAACCGAAAAAGTTCGTACAGTATATTTATGAAATCTGGTCCGGTGATGAAAGCCATGCTGTAGGACCTGGGGTGAGACTTCGGCTTTTGGGACAGGACTTTGCTGCACTGGCAGGGGATTTGAAATACTTCTTTGTGATGGCTCTCTGCGCCCTGCTTTTTTCATGTATTGTCGGAATGCTTTACAGAAAGAAAGGAAGTATGCTGTCCCGGAAAAGGTTTTGGCTCACTGCTTTTTCCTGGTTTGTGGGAATATATGTTTTTGCTTATCTTGTGCACCTTCCCGCTGAGGAGGCAGGTACCAAGTACCATTTTTTTGCACTGTATTTCTTTGTGGAAATTGCGGCATTTTTATGCATGCGGTACCTGAATGCTCAGGAAAAAAGAATTTTTCTGACAGGACAGCTGATTGGGTTTGGAGGATTTGCCGCTACATTGTTCCTGTCGGACTGTGGCCTTTTCACGACGATTCCATATATGATTCCAAATCTCTGCGTAAGCCTGATTCCACTGGAAAAGGCCTGGCAAGGCGCGAGAGAAGAAATGGGAAAGAGGGAGCCGGCACTCCTGCCTTTTGCACCGGTAGCCCTGCTTTGTGCCGTCATGATTTTCAGAAATGCAGTTTACGTCAACGGCTGGATGGTGATTCCTGCAAATTTTAAAGAGGACAGTATTTTCGGCGTGACATGGACGGCACACTACGGGCCGCTGAAGGGTATTGTGAGCCGGGAAGGAACCTATGTTGCGGATGTATCTTATTCGGAATGGCAGGAACTGATTCAGCCCGGTGACAAGGTACTGATACTCAGTTATCCTTCGCTTACCGCAACCACATATCTGTATGAAGATGTGGAAATCTGCGCGGATTCTGTCATTTCTACGCCGACCTATTCCGAGAGGATGCTGACGTATTGGGAGGAGAATCCTGATAAATATCCTGACGTGGTGGTAGTGAAATGTTACGGAGGCACTGTGATGGCAGGAGGGGACAATCCGGTCATGGAGTGGCTTACGGAGGAGTTCAATGCAGAACAGATAGTGGATGGAGCGTTTTGGAGATACTATTTAAAAAACAGTGCAGAATAAACAGGCGGTGGCTGTATGAAGGAAAAGAGAATCAATCAAAAATATATTGGGTATATGGTTTTTCTTTTTGCGGCGGCTTTTCTGCCTCTGTTAATCAGCAGTAAGTGTTCACCGCTATATCCATTTAATGATTGGCCTGATTTGAATATTTTCTTTACCATAGGAAAAGGTATGGTGCATGGAAAAGTTATCTATGCGGATTTGATGGATCATAAGGGCCCTTATGTATATGCATTGTCGGCACTGGCCTATCTGGTTTCCCATGATACTTTTATCGGAGTCTTTCTGCAGGAGCTTATCAATATGTTTTTCTTCCTTTTCTTTGCCTGGAAGACGATAGGCCTGTATGTAAAAACGGAGGACTCCTGTATCTGGCTGCTGCCGCTTCTCAGTGCAGGAGTAGCCGGCTCAAAAAGCTTTGTGCATGGCGGAAGCATGGAAGAGTTCTGCATCGGAATCTTTGCCTACGGTATCTACAGCCTGCTTCGCTTTTTAAGAGAAGAGCCGAAGCCGGAAATGAAGAGTGGAACATTGGTGCTCAATGGTGTTCTGGCAGGAATCCTGTTCTGGTCAAAGTTTACGGTGCTTGGTTTTTATATGGCGTGGATGGTGGTTGTGATGGCGGTATATCTGTTTCATAAACAGTACCGTCAGCTGTTGCAGAGTGTGGGTATCTTTCTGGCAGCTTTTCTCGCCCCGACGATTCCATGGCTGCTTTATTTCGGATACCATCATCAAATCGGAACCTGGCTGCAGGTATATTTGTGGAATAATATTTTTGGCTATTCTACCACCGGGGATGTAAGTCTGGGAGCTAAGCTTGCTTTAGCTCTGCTCACGGGTTTCCGGTCGGTGAAGGATCCGCATAACCTTTGTTACGGATTGCTCCTTATGGTGGGATGTATTGTGTTTGTCTGCCTGCCGGGGCGTATGGTTTCCCTGTGGGAAAAGGCAGCAGTTGCCCTGTTGGGAGTAGCTTCTGTTCTGGGGATTTTTATCGGAGGAACCCTGCAGGATTATTATAGTATGCCGCTGGCTGCATTCAGTACTTTTGGTATCCTTACGGCAGCAATCGGAGTCAGTCAGCTCAAGGAAAGACTGGGCCGTCAGAATAAACGGGCAGAAGCGATTGGGACAGGTATTCTGGGAGTGCTGATGCTGCTGACAGGTTTTCTGTTAGATTATCGAATCAGCTCTAATGTTTATCTTCTCCAATATGAGAGGGAGGAGATGCCGCAGTATCGTTTTGCGGAACTCATCAGGAAATCGGAAGATACCTCGATTCTGAATTATGGCTTTCTGGACGGAGGGTTTTATACGGTGTTGGATCAGGTGCCTCAGGTACAGTATTTTTGTACGATGAACATCAATTCCTCTTTTGTGTTTATGGAGCAGAATACTTATGTTGAGCAGGAACTGACAAACTGGGTGGTGACCTGGAAGGGATATACCGCGCAGGAGGAGGAACTGCGGAACCTGCCGGTTTTATCGGAGCATTATGAACTGGTGGATTATGTTTACTTCCCTCTGGAGGAAGCATACAGGACATACGCACTGTATAAGAGGAAAGAGTAGATAAGGAGATTTTACTGGAATGAATGCAAAACGCATAATAAAGGATAATCTGTTATTGTTGGCAGCAGGGACGGTAATTGGCTTTCTGGCGCTGGTGTTGGTATATTGCCTGCCTACCGGGCTTATGAAAAAGCATGTAAGTCAGTCCATTCCCATCATCGAGAGAGAATTCGGCAATTCAGAACTGATTCCGGGAAATGCGGCAACTCTGACGGGAAACTTTACGGATTGCCTGATGCTGGAGCATGCAATATATGAATCGGAGGAACACAGTTTTCTGGAGCAACTGCTGATTATGTACAGGGGTGAGAGCGGAATCGGAGACGGCTGGGCTCCGGGATATTCCCTGATAGACTATGCGGATGGGATTGAGCAGCCCAGGGAGGCGGATTATGCAAGATACTGGCACGGCTATCTGGTGATATTAAAACCGTTGCTGTTGCTCACAACGTTTAATTCCATCCGTGTTATAGCCGGTATTCTTCAATTTATTCTGGCAGGAATCATTGTGCTGCTCTGTGGCAGAAGAGACAAGGAGTTCCTGGGGGCGGCATTTCTGGTATCTGTTCCCTGTCTGTATCTTTTTACCATGTATTTTTCTCTGTCTTTGAGCATTTGCTACTATGTTATGGCAGGAGCAATGATTGTGCAGCTTCTGAATCATGACAGGCTGGTGGAAAAGAAACATTATTTTGCCTTTTTCATGATTGTCGGAATGCTTACCTCATATTTTGATTTTCTGACATATCCCATTGTTACTCTGGGTTATCCTCTGTGCGTTTGCCTTTTCTTAAATGGGGACAGCTGGAGGGAAAGCCTGAAGAAGGCGTTTGGCTACAGTGTGGAATGGAGCTTTGGCTATCTTGGGCTTTGGGCTATGAAATGGGTGCTTGCGGATATTCTGGTGGGGGGAGGTACCATTCAGGATGCTCTGGAGAATCTTTTTATCAGAACGGAGTCGGCAGAGGGCTATTCCAAACTGGCGGGCTTCTGGAAGGTCATAAAACAGAGCATAGAGCCGTATACAAACTGGGGCTTTTATCTGTTGGCACTGGGAATTCTGATTTTTCTGGCTGTATGCGTGGCGAAAAACAGAAAAAATGTAAGAAAGGACAGGCTGCTTCAGGGAGGCGTTATCCTGTTGGTTGCCCTTCTGCCCTTTGCATGGCTGTTCCTGACACAGAATCATACGGAGCAGCATTGGATGTATACCTTCAAGATTTTGGCAGTCAGCGTGTTTGCGGGGGTATGTGCCGTTGGAAAGGCTGTCGGAAAAGGAGGGGAGAGCAATGGCTAAGACTGGCAGGAAAATTGCATTTTCTGCAATGACCGGTATTTTGACAGCATTTTGCTATGCTGCCGGAAAACCGTTGGATGTGTATGATTCCCTGAATCTGACGGACAAGGGATTTTATTTCAGATGGTTTCTGTTATCCCTTCTGGCAGGAGCGGTCATTTATTTTGTTTGGGAATTGTTTCGACGTGTGCAGATGAGGGAGGTGCGGATAAAAAATTTTAATCTTCCCTATTGGTTTTGCGTTATCTTTCTTTTGCTTTGCTGGCTTCCGGCTCTTTTTTCCCTGTTTCCCGGTGCGTTTGCCTATGATGCCTACGCTGAGTGGCAGCAGGTGCATATGGGAAATATTACATCTCATCATCCGGTAGTGCATGTCCTTCTTCTGGGAGGGCTGGTGGAGCTTGGACATCACCTGACGGGAAGCTATAATGCAGGCATGGCGGTTTATACACTGCTGCAGATGACAATCATGGCTTTTGTTCTTTCTTCTACAATCCATTTTTTGAAGGAGTTTAGGGTGCCGGGGATTTTTCAACTGCTGACCCTGCTGTTTTACGGGTTTTCCCCGGTAATGCAGCTGTTTTCCATCAGTGCAACCAAGGATGTGCTTTTTACAGGAGCAGAGCTGATGTTTGTTCTCTATGCAATCCGTTTCTGCTGCAGAAGGGAGGAGCTGCTTCAGAATAAAAAGCGGATGTGTGCCTTTTGTGCGGCTGCCTTCTTTACGATGATACTGAGAAACAACGGATTTTATATTGTTCTGGTGACCCTTGTAATTCTTGCCTTTGTCTGCAAAAAGGACTGGAAGCGGTTTTCAAAGGAACTGGGGCTGATGCTGCTTGGGATATTGCTTCCGTATCTTTTGTATGTAGGACCCTTTTATAGTGCGTTGCAGGTAACCTCGGGAGGCGTGGAGGAGATGCTTTCCGTTCCGCTGCAGCAGATGGCCCGGGTTTACCGTTATGATTATGCGTCTCTGGAACAGGCTGATCTGGAATTGTTGTACAGTATTGTCCCACAGGAGAATCTGGAGGAGTACAGGGCAACCGTCTCGGACTTTGTAAAGCGTGGATTCCAAAGAGAGGTTTTTGAGGAGAAGCAGACAGAATTTTGGAAACTGTGGTTGAAGTGGGGGATGAAGCATCCTCTCACCTACATCAACTCATTTCTGATTAACACTGTGGATGCATGGTATCCCGGTGCGGTAGTGGATGGCTACCGTCATGGAGACGGAAGAAGCAGCTACTTTGATTATCAGGTAGATAAACCGGGAGAGGAAAAAGTATTTCTGACGGGACTGCATGAGTATTACGAAACGTTGTCTCATGACGCCAAGGCACAGAAGAAGCCCTTCGCCTTTTTGATATTGAGCCCGGGCTGGTATTTTGTCCTGTTTCTGGTACTCTTTTTCTATCTCTGGTGCGAAAAGAGGTATCGGATGCTCATACCATGGTTTGTTCTGGTGCTGCATTTCGGTACAGTGCTTTTAGGACCTATGGCACTGGTGCGGTATATGCTGATTTTTTATTATGGTTTTCCGGTGCTTCTGGCATGTGCTTTCTTTGGTATGTCCGGAAGCTCTCTCCTGATGAAAGAGCCGTCTCTGACGGCAGAATGAGAGGAAACATGACTGGGTACAATATCTTCGTGGTGGAGGATGACAGCGTAATTGCGGAACAGATGAAGAAGCATCTGGAAAAGTGGGGATACAGAGTGACCTGTGCGTCAGACTTTCAGAATATTGTGAACGAATTTGCAGATTTGAAGCCGGAGCTGGTGCTGATGGATATAGGACTGCCATTTTATAACGGATATTACTGGTGTTCGCAAATCAGGCAGATTTCGCAGGTGCCGATTGTCTTTGTCTCATCGGCGGCTGATAATATGAACATTGTCATGGCAGTCAATATGGGCGGGGACGACTTTGTGGTGAAGCCTTTTGAGCCGGAGGTGCTTGCGGCGAAGGTACAGGCTATACTGCGGAGAACCTATACCTTCAGAGGGCAGACAAATTTGATGGAGTATGGCGGTGTGGTGCTGAATCTGTCGGATGCAACCCTGCTTGTGGGGGAGCAAAAGGTGGAATTGACAAAAAATGAGTTCCGCATGCTTCAGCTGCTGTTTGAGAACGGAGGCAAAACGGTTTCCAGAGAGGCAATCATGAAAAGGCTATGGGATAATGAGTGTTTTGTGGATGATAACACGCTGACTGTCAATATGGCGAGATTGAGAAAAAAACTGGATGAAGCCGGAATGGAGAAATTTATTATTACCAGAAAAGGGCTTGGATACAGTATCGGAGAAGAGATATGAAATTGTGGATGCGTTATTTCAGAGAGAAGCGGACTGTACTGCTTCTCTATTTTTTGACGGTTTTATTGTTCGTGGCGGTTGGCTGCCTGTATCATATTGAAAATCTGGGAAAGCTGCTGTATGCTTTTTTGCTGACCTTTGTATTGTGGGGGACGGTTGGCATCATACAGGGAATCGGGTATGTGAAAAAGAGCGAAAAGATAGAAAAGGCTATCTCACTTTTGGAGAAAAACATGAATCTACCCATGGAACAGCTTGTCGCCGGAGGCTGTAATGAGACAGACGAAGACTCGGAAAGGGTAAAGAGTCTGGAAGACGACCTGAAGAGACTGCTTCGACTGGTCTGCGACGGACGAAGCAGGGAACGCATGCTTTGGGAAGAGCAGGCGGCGGAACGGAAGGATTACTATATGATGTGGGTGCATCAGATTAAGACGCCTATCGCTGCCTTGAAACTGCTTTTGGAAGGCAATGACAGGCAGGATAAGGAAAGCTTTCTCATGCGGGAGGAATTATTCAAGATAGAGCAGTATGCGGAGATGGCTCTTTCTTTTCAGCGTTTGGAAAGTATGGCATCAGACATGGTGCTGGGCGAGTGTGACCTGAACACCATACTGAAACAGGCTGTCAGGAAATACGCGGTATTGTTTATCAACAAGGGACTGAAGCTGGTTTTAAATGAGACACCTGTCCGTGTACTTACGGATGAAAAATGGTTTTCGGTCTGTCTGGAACAGATTTTGTCTAACAGTATCAAGTATACGGAACAGGGGAATATTACGATTGCGTGTACGGAGGAAGAGGAACAGGTACTTTTGCAGATAAAGGATACCGGTATCGGTATCAGACAGGAGGATTTGCCGAGAATTTTCGAGAAGGGTTTTACGGGATATAACGGGCGCATGGATAAGAAAGCAACCGGTATCGGGCTATACCTCTGCAAAAGGATATGTGATCAGCTGGGAGTCGGGATAACCGTAGACAGCACAGTCGGAGTAGGAACGATGGTGTGTTTTACTTTTGTAAAAAAACGGAAAACCGATAAATGTTGCGAATGATTTCGAACAGTGTTATAATATAAAAGAATTTATTTTGTGAAATATACTTTGTTGAAACGGATACATACAGATTTTTACGAAAGGAGGTTTTTTATGCTGGAAGA
>JBJEJG010000064.1:0-4298 GCA_051877795.1 Acetatifactor sp. | reverse complement strand
TTGATGAGAAGCTGGATGAGCGTTTTGCAAAACAGGAAGCCCGAATTGATGTGAAACTGGATGAACGTTTTGCGGAACAGGAAACCAGAATTGATGTGAAACTGGATGAACGTTTTGCGGAACAGGAAACCAGATTTGATGCGAAGCTGGATGAGCGTTTTGCGGAACAGGAAACCAGATTTGATGCGAAGCTGGATGAGCGTTTTGCAAAACAGGAAGCCAGATTTGATGCGAAGCTGGATAAGCGTTTTGCGGAAAATACAAATATGATTTTAGAGGAACTGGAAAGAACCCGGAATATTTTGGAAAAGAAGATTGACCGGGTAGATGAGCGCCTCACAGAGGTGGAGGAGTATTATCGTATCAGGCGTCTGGATGACGAGAACGTGTCCATGATTCTTCAAATTCACAATGAACTGGAGAAACGGGTGGCACGGCTGGAAGAAAAGGTTTCATAAAAGCGTACAAAAATGTAAGATTCGAGAAGGAAATGTAAGGCAAATCTATTGCAGGACATTTCCTTCTTTTGTATTATTGTATTGTAAAGATAATACAACAGAATGAGGAGGACATTATGGCACTTTTGGAAGTAAAGAATTTAAAGAAGATTTATACAACCAGACTGGGAGGAAATAAAGTTCTGGCTCTGGAAAATGTGAATTTTTCCGTAGAGCAGGGAGAGTATGTGGCAATCATGGGGGAATCCGGTTCCGGAAAAACAACACTTTTGAATATTTTGGCATCTCTTGATAAGCCAACAGGAGGGCAGGTTATTCTGGCGGGAAAAAATATGGCTGACATTAAGCAGAAGGAGCTCTGCGCATTCAGACGTGACAATCTGGGATTTGTGTTTCAGGATTTTAATCTGCTGGATACACTGTCTTTAAAAGATAATATTTTCCTGCCGCTTGTACTGTCAGGATGCGATGTCGGGAAAATGGAAGAGCGTCTTTGGCCGCTGGCAAAAAAGCTGGGGATTGAGGAGCTCCTGGAGAAGTATCCCTACGAGGTGTCCGGAGGACAGAAGCAGAGGGCAGCGGTTGCAAGAGCCCTGATTACGAAACCGCAGATTTTGCTGGCGGATGAGCCCACGGGAGCACTTGACTCCAAAGCCTCGGACAGACTGTTAAAAATTTTTGCAGATGTGAATGAAGACGGACAGACCATTCTGATGGTGACACACAGTATTCAGGCAGCCAGTCGTGCGGGAAGAGTCATGTTTATCAAGGATGGATGTGTTTTCAACCAGATTTATCGCGGAAATCTCAGCGATGATGAAATGTATCGGAAGATATCCGATACGCTGACCATTTTGCAGACAGAGCGAAAAGGGGGACAGCAGGATTTAGTCGGGCAGCAGGATGACAACGAGCAGCAGGATAAGAACTGTCAGCAGGGTCGGAACGGACAGCAGAGAAGGGAGGAGGCATAATGAAAAGCAAACAGTCTCTTCTGCCGCGTATGGCGGTGAACAATATTAGGAAAAACGGCACCACCTATTTCCCCTATATTGGTGTCAGTATTTTTGCCATGTTTACTTATTTTGTGTTTGATTTGATATTGAAAAATGATGTCATGCAGACATTGCCGAAGGCATTCTATGCCACAGTGCTAATCAGCATTGGTTTTGGGTTGTTGGGGATTATTATGGTTCCCTTTCTCTATTATACGAACAGCTTTTTAATTAAACGGAGAAAATGTGAATTGGGTCTGTACAGTATTTTGGGTCTGGAGAAAAAGCATATCGGAATTATGATGTTCTGGGAGAGCCTGATTGTATATACTATTGTAATGGTTGGAGCAATTGCCTTGGGGCTGTTGTTTTCCAAGCTTATTTTCCTTCTGCTTCTGAATCTGGTCAGAATACCTGTTGATGTAGCGTTTACGATAAGCCCCACAGCAATTGCGGATGTGCTGTTGTTCTACGCCTTTGTAACCGGACTGAACCTTTTTGTGAATCTGGTACAGGTGGGCAAGGCAAGACCTGTGGAACTGATGAGTGATTCCAGACGAGGGGAAAAAGAACCAAAGCATATTGCATTATGGACAGTATTGGGTGCCCTTTCCATGGGAGCAGGGTATTATCTGGCCGCTTCTTCGAAGCTGGACGGCATGATTTTTATGAATTTCTTTCTGGCAGTATTTCTGGTCATTGTGGGAACTTACTTTCTATTTACTTCGGGAAGTATTGCACTGCTGCGTTTCCTGAAACGGAGAAAGAGTTATTACTATCGTGCCGATAATTTTGTGACGGTTTCAGGCATGCTTTATCGTATGAAAAAGAATGCGGCAAGCCTTTCCAATATCTGTATTTTTGCCACAATGGTTATCATTACGGTGACTTGTACTGTGAGTGTCTGGCTTTGCACGGATTCTATCATTCGGTTTATGCGCCCCAGAAACTTTGAAATCAATTTTGTGGGCGGACAGGAAGAGAATGTGTTAAGGCAGGAGGTGACAGAGCCAGCAGAAAAAGATGCATTCAGACAGGAACTGGAGAAGCTTGCAACAGAATATGGAGTTACATTGACTGATTTCCTTGAAAGGGAGTTTGTGGCAATAGAGGCCTATAAAGAAAAAAGTCAGTTTCGAGCTGCAGAGGCTGAGGACAGAGCAGATTATGCGAACTGGTATGGTGCGGATTTGATGACGGCAGACGCATACAATCGTATGGAAAATACCGGTATGAGCCTGGGAGAAGATGAGGTGCTGGTGTTTACCACAGGCCCGGATTTCGGCGAACCAGAAATTTCTTTAGGAAATTTTAGCTTTCGTGTAAAGGAGGAACTGAAGGAATGCAGTATAAGGAAAAAGGCGCAGGGAAACTCTTTCAATGCAAGGTATTTGATTGTATTTGCGGGGGAAGAACAGTTGAGAAACGTGGCGGCTGATTTTGGCGTGGATGCAGATAATGCGCTGGTATTTCAAATGGCATTCACGCCGGTAGGGGATGACGCTTCTGTAAATGCGTTTGCGGAAAAAGTGAATACCCTGTTCAGCGGAAAAGAGGGATTTGCAGGGATTATCGATTACAGAAAGGATATCACCGATCTGGAAAGTATGTACGGCAGTCTTTTGTTTATCGGTATTTTCTTTGGAGCTATCTTCTTAATCTGCCTATTGATTATCATGTATTACAAGCAGGTGACGGAAGGCTTTGAGGATCAGAAGAATTTTGAGATTATGCAGAAAGTGGGGATGAGTGATGAAGAAATACGGCGTACCATCAGAAAGCAGATCCTATTGGTATTTACATTACCTCTGGCAGGTGCGATTCTTCATACGATTGTTGGCATGAAGATGGTTATGGCGCTGATGAGAGCCATCGGCTGCTTCGAGATAGGACTGATGATGTGGTGCACTGTGGCGGTCTGCGCTTTGTTTGCATTTGTTTACAGCATCTGTTACAGGAGAACTTCAACAGCCTACTATCGGATAGTCAGGAAGATGAATTGACAGAGTCAAACTACAAAGGTGAACTGATAAGACTGACAGAACCAAACTACAAAGGTTGTGTTTTGTGAAAAATTAACGTATAATATTAGCGTTTGAAACAAAGTGATGTTTTATAGAGGATAATGTTTTGAACCCCATGCGCCATATCCGTAGAAAGACAGGAAAGATGCATGGGGTATTTATACTGCGAAAGGATGGAAAAGAATATTATGGGATGTCTGGGGAATTTCTTGTGGTTTGTTTTCGGTGGATTTATCAGCGGTATCAGCTGGTGTCTTGCAGGGTGTTTATGGTGCATCACCATTATTGGAATTCCCTGGGGCAAGCAGTGTTTTAAATTTGCAAAGCTCTCTTTCTTCCCCTTTGGTAAAGAGGTGGATTATGGCGGCGGTGTGGGCTCTCTGATTCTGAACATTATCTGGCTCCTGATTTCCGGAATTCCTCTGGCACTGGAATCTGCCGTGATGGGTTGTATTATGTGTGTTACAATTGTGGGAATCCCGTTTGGATTGCAGCATTTCAAGCTGGCAAAGCTGGCACTGATGCCTTTTGGAGCACGGGTGCGGTAAATGGCAGAAGAATAAGAAGCGCCGAGTTGGTAACTTCCAATTTTCTCTTCGGTAACCTAATCAGAGTAACAAATGGGAAGTTGGCGAGCTGTAAAAGTTCCCTGTACCCATAATTTTTAGGGTATACAGGTAAGAAATTGCGCTCCATACCCTTCGGGAAATTGGAGTGAGGGTATAGAAGAAAGAAATTGCGGTCCATACCCTTCGGAAAATTGGAGTGAGGGTACAGAAGAAAAAAATTGCGCTCCATACCCTTCGAAAAATTGGAGTGAG
>JBJEJG010000063.1:0-17014 GCA_051877795.1 Acetatifactor sp. | reverse complement strand
TAGCTATTTCAAATCTTATAGGGAATATATTGCTTACATTACCACTAGCCTTGTACTTACCTATTCTTTTTACAAATTTACGTAAGTGTTGGAAAACTTCATTAGTAGGTCTTGCAATTATACTGTTTGTTGAAGTAATTCAATTCTTATTTGGAAGAGGTTCATTTGATATAGATGATATTATTCTAAATATGGTTGGGATATTTATCGGATATGTAATATGGAAATTGAAGCCAATTCAGTGGGTAGTAAGAATTTTTCAGGGTTAGATATATATTTACATAGAGAAAATAATATATTAGAGTTTGATGAAATAATAAAATTGTTATTTTTTCGTTCTAAAGAAATCATCACCCCCCAATTTGTGGGGAATAAAAAAGAATTTAACGGAGGATTACGGATATGCAGATTACACCAACACTCAATTTTGGAGGAGCTTGCCGAGAAGCAATTCAAATGTATGAAAAAGCATTTGAGGGAAATATTACTTGCTTAATAACTTATAGGGAAGCCAATGACCCAACATATATGCCGCTTCTTAATGAAGAACAAAAAGATTATGTTTATCATGCAGAACTTGTCTTAGGCAATCAAAAAATAATTATGAGCGACCATGTAGATATTGAGTTTACGGTTTGTTATTCTAATTTCCTTACCGTCATGTATGACACGAAGGAAGAAGTCCAGAGGGCATATGAAATCATGAAGGAAGGAAGCAAAACTATATACAGAATGGAAGCTACGCCTTATAGTTCATGTCGAGTCGTCTTTGTTGACAAATTTGGAATTCGTTGGGGGATTATGACCGAGCAAACAGAACGATAAATCCCAAGTTATCGAGCTAGGGAAATAAGAAGTCGTCAAGGTGCAAAAGTGTCATAAATCTGTTAATCGTTTTTTTGAACGACCGGATAAAGAGAAACAGTTTTTGTATCAATTATTATTGCATGAGAAAAAAACTGATGAAGCAATGGAAAATTTCAGGAAATGCTTAAAGCGTGTTAATTCAATAGAGATATATAATCATTTTCTGAATTCGGGTTTTAATGTAATTATAAGAGATGATAAAAGAACTATAGAAGAGAAACTTTCTTTGGTGGAAAAATCATTTAAAATAAAGTAGCTGACGCCAACGTATCCAGAACATGTTCCGGATACGGAGAAAATTTATTGTTGGAAAACAGATGCCTGATTGAAAAACAATATATTAAAAACAGTAACTTAATGGAAAAATAGTAGTTTGAAGAAAAAACAGTAGCTTGAAGAAAAAACAGGAGTGAGGTACCCATATGACAAAAGTAACATTAGGAAAAACAGGAATTACAGTGGAGAAGAATTCCTTTGGTGCACTGCCGATTCAACGTATCTCCGGAGAGGAAGCAGTAAAACTGCTGCGCAAGGCGTATAGCCATGGCATCACCTTTTTTGATACAGCCCGTTTTTATACGGACAGTGAAGAGAAGCTGGGAGAAGCCTTTGATGGTATGCGCGAGAAGGTTTATATTGCCACGAAAACTGCTGCGACGACGGCAGAGGGCTTCTGGAAGGACTTAAATACTTCGCTGACAAATCTGCGCACGGACTATATTGATATTTATCAGTTTCATAATCCTTCTTTCTGTCCTAAACCCGGGGATGGCACAGGCCTTTACGAGGCCATGCTGGAGGCGAAGGAAAAAGGCATAATCCGCCATATCGGCATTACAAACCACCGGCTGAACGTGGCACATGAGGCAGTGGAAAGCGGTCTTTATGAAACTCTGCAGTTTCCTTTTTGCTATCTGGCTACGGAAAAGGACATCGAACTGGTAGAGAAGTGTAAGGAGGCAGACATGGGATTTATCGCCATGAAAGCGTTGTCTGGCGGACTCATCACCAATTCAGCGGCAGCCTATGCTTTCCTGGCACAGTATGAGCATGTGCTCCCTATCTGGGGAGTACAGCGGGAGAAAGAGCTTGACGAGTTCCTTTCCTATATTGACAATCCGCCTGTGATGACGGAGGAACTTGCTGCTGTCATTGCCCATGACAGAGAAGAACTTCTGGGTGATTTCTGCCGTGGCTGCGGCTATTGCATGCCCTGTCCTGTCGGAATTGAAATCAACAACTGTGCCCGCATGAGCCTGATGATTCGCCGCGCTCCCTCTGCAGCACAGCTGACACCTGAAATGCAGGCAAAAATGAAAAAAATAGAGGAATGCCTGCATTGCGGAAAGTGTAAATCAAAGTGCCCCTACGGTCTGGATACGCCTGTCTTGCTGGAGAAGAATTATAAGGACTACTGCGAAATCCTGGCGGGTAAGGCATATTAAACCTGTTTTTCTTATCCTTTTCCGTGCATGGGGAGTTAAGCTGATACAGCGAGGCTCAATGTTTTGGAAAATGCGAATTCCAATGAACAGACCGGCTGAAACATCGGCAGAGCATGATGACGGTATAACCTCCTCCTTCCATGGATATACTTACCAGAAAGTATATTCCAAGAAGGAGGAATTTTTATGTCAGTCTTTTTTGAAATCAGAACGGTTCATGCCAGAGAAATTCTGGATTCCCGCGGGAATCCCACTGTGGAGGCAGAGGTTGTCGTACACAATCCTCTGGATAACCGTCTTTATGCGGGGGTGGCGGCAGTGCCGTCCGGTGCCAGTACCGGCCGGTTTGAGGCAGTGGAACTCAGGGACGGTGAGACAAGATATTTCGGCCTCGGTGTGAAGCACGCAGTCAAAAATGTCAATGAAAAGATTGCGCCTATGCTGACAGGGAGAAATGCTTTGGAACAGATTGCCCTGGACCAGGCAATGATAGAACTGGACGGTACCGACAACAAGGAGAATCTGGGAGCCAATGCCATGCTGTCCGTATCTTTAGCCTGTGCGAAGGCAGCTGCAGAAGGACTCCATCTGCCTCTGTACCGCTATGTGGGTGGAACGGGTGCATACCTGATGCCGGTTCCCATGATGAATATTTTAAACGGTGGAAAACATGCGGCAAACACAGTTGATTTTCAGGAGTTTATGATTATGCCCGTGAGAGCGAAAAATTTTGCAGAGGCACTGCGTATCTGTGCGGAAATCTACCATAATTTAAAGAAGCTCCTAAATGAAAAGGGACTTTCCACCGCTGTGGGCGATGAAGGTGGCTTTGCACCGAATCTTCCGGATGCTGAGAGCGTGCTGCAATTTCTTGTGGATGCCATGGAAGTCTCCGGCTATGTGCCGGGAGAGGATGTGTGCATTGCCATGGATGCTGCCAGCAGTGAATTATATAATGAAAAGACAGGTATGTACCACTTCCCCGGAGAGAGCAGCCTGAAGGGGGAGGACATTGTACGTGACACAGAAGAAATGATTTCCTATTATGAAGCTCTGACAGAGAGCTTTCCCATTATTTCCATTGAAGACGGCCTCGCAGAAGACGACTGGGATGGCTGGCAGAAGCTGACGAAGCGTCTGGGAAGCAGGGTGCAGCTGGTGGGAGACGATTTGTTTGTCACTAATACAAAGAGACTGGCTGCCGGAATTAAATTAGAAACAGCCAACGCAATCCTGGTAAAGGTGAATCAGATTGGAACTCTGACTGAGGCACAGAGCGCTGTGGAGCTGGCACAGAAAAACGGCTATCGGGCGGTAATGTCGCACCGCTCAGGAGAGACGGAGGACACTATCATCGCTGATCTGGCTGTGGCATGGAATACAGGACAGATTAAGACAGGTGCACCCTGCAGGAGCGACAGAGTGGCGAAGTACAACAGACTGCTGCGTATTGAGGAAGAACTTGGCAGCTCCTCGGAGTACAATGAATTTGGAAAAAATGAATAATGAATATTTATGCAAAAAGCAAGTTCCAATTTTGCCAAAACTTTTGATGTATTCATACTACAACGGTATGGATGAATAAAAATAAAATAAGTAGGAAGAAAAGCTGTGGATGTGGGAGAAAGAAAGCGGTTGCATGTCTTGACAAATTTTCTTATTTATGTATAATGTACTTTGTTGTACGTGAGAAACAGACAATTGTATTTATAGCAAATTGCGTTGAACAATGGGGTTCAAGGCGCTTTTTTTGTTATACGCCAAATTTTATCGAGGTGAAGCGACAGAGCACCAGAGTGATGCGCAGTTTTTTATGTGTACTTTGATTTGTATACATGTATGTGAAGGGTACATTTTGCCTGCGGAACATGCAAAATCTATCGAGAGGAGAAAGATTATGAAGAAGAAAGTTTTAAGCTTAGTGCTGGCTTCTGCGATGGTTGTAAGCATGGCAGCATGCGGTAGCAGCGATGCTCCTGTCAGCAGTGAAGCAAGCAGCAGCGAGTCTGTTGCACAGAGCTCCAGCAGTGAAGAATCAACCGCAGCCGAAGCTCCCAAGTCCATGGCTGAGCAGATCGAGGGAATGTCTTATGATGAGGCTTCCACCTATCTTTTCAACGCAAACATGGGTGATTACTATGAGGCTTATCTGGCAGCCAAGGACATCGTGGATGATGTTGACCTTCGTTGGGCATCCATGGCAATTGCCGAGGCAAAGCTGATGGAGGATGCAGTCCTGATGCCTTTCCAGTGCCGTGGCGGTAACTACGCTATCTCCAGAGTAGCGCCCAGAACCGTTACTCCTGTTCTGTATGGTAATGACAGTGACAGATTCCATCAGGCAATCATCACCACCGAGCCTATTCTTGCAACAGACAGAGAAGAGATGCTGGCAAAGTACGCTGAACTGAAGGGTACCGGAACCTATGAGGCATGGGCGAAGGAGTACCTGACCGGCAAGGGCTACGAGCTGACAGACACTTACAAATACTTTGATTATTCCGAGGACCCTCAGAACTGGGATATCCTTGCTACCTCCAGAGCCGTTGATAACGAAGTGCTGGTTAACACCTTTGACGGTCTGATGGAGTACGATGTTGAGGGCGTTCTCCAGCCTGCTCTGGCTGAGAGCTACGAGGTTTCCGCTGACGGTCTGACCTATACCTTCAAGATTCGTGAGGGCGCTGTATGGACCGATTCTCAGGGACGTAAGGTTGCTGATGTATGTGCAGATGACTTTGTTGCAGGTATGCAGCACATGTTGGATGCATGTGGCGGACTCGAGTCTCTGGTTTACGGTGTTATCGCAAACGCACAGGAGTACGTTGAGGGAACCGTTACTGACTTTGCTGAAGTTGGTGTAAAGGCTACCGATGATTATACTGTTGAGTATACTCTGGCTGCTCCCTGCCCTTACTTCATGACTATGCTCGGCTACAGCATTTTTGCTCCCATGAGCAGAACCTACTATGAGTCCATGGGCGGTAAGTTCGGTGCTGAGTATGATAACTCTGCAGCAAGCTATACCTATGCAAAGGATAAGGATTCTATCGCATACTGCGGTCCTTACCTGATCACCAACCATACTGCAGGAAATACCATTGTATTTACCGCAAGCGATTCTTATTGGAATGCTGCAAACATCAATATTCACAATATTACTTGGGTATGGGAAGATGGCAGCGATCCTCTGAAGATTTACAATGATATCAAGTCCGGCGTTATCGCAGGTGCAGGTCTGAACTCTTCCGCACTTGAGGTTGCTAAGGAAGATGGCTGGTTTGAACAGTATGCATATGTTTCTGATACAGATGCTACTTCTTACTGTGGATTTATGAACCTGCATCGTGGCATTTTTGCTAACTTTAACGATGCTACTGCAGCAGTTTCCCCTCAGACCGAGGAGGATGCAGCAAGAACTTTTGAAGCTGTAAACAACGTTCATTTCCGTAGAGCACTGTTCGCTTCTATGGACAGGGCTTCCTACATGGCTTGCGTCGTTGGTGAGGATCTGAAGTATAACCGTATCGTGAACAGCTACACTCCCGGTACCTTCGTATCTCTGGCAAATGATGTAACTGTTGATATCAACGGAACAGCTACCACCTTCAAGGCAGGTACTGCTTACGGTGAAATCATGCAGGCACAGATCGATGCTGACGGCGTGGCTATCAAGGTTTGGGATGCTGACAAGCAGAACAGCACCGGCTTCGACGGATGGTACAATCCTGAAAATGCAGCAGCAGAACTGGAGATTGCTATTGCAGAACTGGCAGAAATCGGTGTAACCGTTGATGCTTCCAACCCTATCCAGATTGACTGGCCTTACAATGCAAGCGTTGAGACCACTGTAAACCGTGTAAATGCAATCAAGCAGTCTGTTGAAGCAGCATTGGGTGGCAAGGTTCAATTGAACCTGATTGCATGTCCTGATGCTAACACAGTTAACAATACCGGTTACTTCGCAGAGGTTGGTTCCGATATGAACTATGACTTCTCCGATGGTTCCGGCTGGGGTCCTGACTATGGTGATCCTCAGACCTATCTGGATACTATCCTTCCTGACTATGAGGGATATATGACCAAGTCTATTGGTGTATTCTAAGTTGTATCTGATTTACAGAAACTGACTAAGTTGCAGGAGAGAGGCTTTTGCGGCCTTTCTCCTGTAATATATGATGAGAGAGCAATTATGGCAAAATATTTATTAAAGCGTATTCTGTACGGAATTTTCTCCATAGTGGCCGTTGTGGCATGTGTAATGATTATGATTTATGCGTTGTTGGATCGTAATCTTGTTTTTGCGGCAGACCCGGTCTTTAACAAACAGACCAACAATCAAAGAACCACATATAAATATCAGAAATGGGAAGAGTACGGCTATCTGGATTATGTGACCTATGCGGATTGGCTGAAAGAATTGACCCAGAACGGTGAAATCGATGAGGATACCAGAAGCAATGCGGTTACCCTTGGCAGAACCGAGGAAAAGGATTCCGAACTGACTGCGGAATATGTGGCAAAGTTCCGCGAGTACTATGAATCCCGTGGATATAAGGTAGAGCGGCTGGACGCTATTATGCAGGGCAAAAAGGTTGCCAACGGTGGACAGCAGGCTTTGTTTGCGTACAAGGATATTTCGCTGGCATCCAGATTACTGGATTATTTTGGCGGAATATTTGAAATTGACAATATTCATAATGTTGAAAATATCGTAGGGGAGAGAGGACTTTCCTTTACTTTATATGATCCGCTTTATGGCGGGAATAAATTTTCGCCGGCAATTATCGGCAATGGAACCACTCATAAATATCTCTTGTATTTTGATTCCAAATTTCCTTTCGTGCACCAGAATTTCCTGACCATCAGTCTGGGAACCTCTTATACGGTAAACTCCGGTGTGGATGTATTTACTACCATGACGAGAGGTCAGGGCTCCTATGTAAAGTCTACCGTGACTTATCCTACCGGTCTGGTGGAGGACAGCGCGGATGATTTGCATACTGCAACCTATGCGGAGAATTCCTTAAGCTCCAACATGGTTTATGCGGAACGATTTACAGATGACTACACCAGAACAGATACCGTAAAGGCCGGTATGTCCAAGATGGGTTACTCCTTTGTTATCGGTATTATTGCGACCGGTATTGCATATTTCATCGGTATTCCTCTTGGAATCATGATGGCGAGAAAGAAAGATAAGCTGATTGACAAGCTTGGCACAATCTATATTATATTCCTGATTGCAGTTCCTTCGCTGGCATATATTTTCATGTTCAAGGCGATTGGCGGAAAGATGGGGCTTCCTACTACCTTTGACATGGAATCTACCAGCAAGCTGATGTTTGTGCTTCCGATTATTTCTCTTGCACTGCCTCAAATTGCAAACCTGATGAAATGGCTGCGCCGCTATATGATTGACCAGATGAATGCAGACTATGTAAAGTTTGCCCGTTCCGGCGGCCTTTCCGAAGGAGAGATTTTCAGTAAGCATATTTTGAAGAATGCGGCAATTCCCATTATTCACGGTATTCCCGGTGCCGTGCTCGGTGCATTGACCGGCGCAATTATTACCGAGCGTGTGTACGTTGTTCCCGGTGCAGGTAATCTGCTGACCGAAGCTATCAATAAGTACGATAACGGCGTTATTGTAGGTGTTGCAATGTTCTATGCAATTTTGTCGGTGGTATCCATTATTCTTGGTGATATTCTGATGTCAATGGTTGACCCGAGAATTTCATTTACGACGAAGGACAGGTAAGGGCTTATGAATTACGATTTAGAACAATTGGGTTTGTCAAAGGAAGAGTTGTTTTCCAGAGTGGATCACAGTGATCTGGAGTCTGAAAAAATCACGGCTCCCAGATATTCCTACTGGCATTCCGTGTTCCGCGTGTTTTTTAAAAAGAAAATAAATATTATCATACTTTCCATACTTGCGGTACTGATTTTGTTCACCTATTTGTATCCGCTCTTTACGGAGTATGACAAATTCGGAAATCTGCTGAATTCCACTGCAAAGCATCTGAGTCCGAAGGCTGCCATAAATCAGTTGGGCTTCAATATTCACTGGATTTTGGGAACCGGCGCGGCAGGTAATTCTACCTTTGACGCAATCTGGTTCGGCTCCAGAATTTCCGTGACACTTGCTTTCGTATGTGCGGCAATCAACCTGACGGTAGGCGTGCTGCTGGGTGCGGTATGGGGCTTCTCCAAGAAGTTCGATATGATTATGATGAATGTTTACAACATCATTGCAAACGTTCCCTATATTCTGTTGATTTCTGTTGTGGTTATGATTATGACTGCAAGTTTCTGGTCCATGGTGTTTGCACTGACGATTACCGGTTGGGTGTCTATTGCTTACTTCATTCGTACACAGGTTGTTATTATCCGTGACAGAGAATATAATCTGGCATCAAAATGTCTGGGCACATCCACACCCAAGATTGCCATGAAGAATATTCTGCCTTTCATGACATCTGTTATTGTGACTTTGGCGGCAACCGAGATACCTTCTTATATTTCCTATGAGGTATTTTTGGCATATATCGGAATGGGACTTTCCGATATGTCTCTCGGACGACTGATTTATGATGCGGAGAGTGCGATGCTGACCCCCGGCTGGGAGTTTGAATTCTGGAGTCCTGTTGCCATAGCCGCTATTATCTCAATTGTTTTATATGTAGTGGGACAGAATCTGGGTGATGCATCCGACCCCAGAACACATATGTAAGAGGGAGCAGTTATGGAAGATAAAAAGGTATTATTATCGGTAGAGAATCTTCAGGTAAAGTTCCGTGTGCGCGGTCGTATTTTAACGGCTATCCGCGGGGTTTCCCTGGACATTTATGAGAATGAGTCAATCGCAATCGTTGGTGAGTCCGGCTCCGGTAAATCCGTATTTACCAAAACCTTTGCAGGTATGCTGGACAGCAATGGCTTTGTAAGTGAAGGAAAGATTATCTTTAACGATGAGGAACTTGCGGATACGCATGTTAAGCTGACTTCTCTTGCTAAAAGGATTATCAGCTCCACAAACGGAAAGCTGAATCAGTATTCCAAACTGGAGCTTGGCGCTGCTACCTACAAGGAAATCGTTGCGCTGGAGGATGAGAAGCGTGAACGAATGGGTCTGAGCGAAGAGGAAAAGTCGAAGGCAGAGGAGCAGTTGAAGGAGCTGGTTGCTCAAAAAACCAATATCTATAATCTGAAGCAGACTTTTGACCCTTCCAAGGAGAAGGACAAGATAAAAGAAGCTGCTGTACAGATTAAGCAGCTGGATGCTCAGATTAAAGAGATGCAGAAGAAAAATGAGCAGATTATGAAAGAGCATAAGGCTGCGGCAGCTGCTGACACAGAATACCAGAAGCAGTATGATGAAAAGCTTGCGGCTTTAAAAAAGAAATATGAAAAAGAAATAGCGGGAGAGATTTCACCCGAAACGCAGAAGAGAAATGAAATTCTTGCAAAAGAGGTTTATCTCTCTGTCGGAAGATATGGGTTTAACAAGCGTATGCAGCTGGTATCCGGGTTGGAGAAGGCGTTGAAGAAGGCAATGCAGTTTGGCGTTGACTTGTCTGATGACAATCAGAGGAACGCTGTGTTTGATACTGTCGCCTTCCGCGTAAGATATTTGGATGAGACACCGGATATGCTCCATGGAACCTGTATCCTGAATCTTGCGAATGTAAAATATTCCAAGGACTGGGGACAGATTCGAGGAAAGAGAATTGCTACAGTATTCCAGGATCCCATGACATCCCTGAACCCGATTATTACCATCGGAAAGCAGATTACCTCCATTATTATGAAGCATCAGGAGTGTACCGAGGTAGAGGCGAGGGCAAGGGCGTTGGAACTGATGCATAAGGTTGGTATTCCTAATGCGGAAAAGCGTTTTGACGATTATCCCTTTCAGTATTCCGGCGGTATGAGACAGAGAATTGTTATCGCAATTGCACTTTCCTGCCAGCCTAAGATTCTGATTTGTGATGAGCCTACAACGGCACTGGATGTTACCATTCAGGCACAGATATTAAAGCTGCTCAAGGATTTGCAGAAGGAATTCAATTACACCATCGTATTCATTACACATGACCTTGGTGTGGTTGCCAATATTGCTGACCGTGTTGCTGTGCTTTACGCAGGGCAGATTGTTGAACTGGGAACGGTGGAAGAGGTGTTCTATGACCCCAGACATCCGTATACCTGGGCGCTTCTGTCTTCCCTGCCGCAGTTGGCGCAGAGAAACACGAAGCTGTATTCCATCACAGGTACGCCTCCTTCGCTGTACAACAACATTGTGGGTGATGCATTTGCTCCCAGAAATCCTTACTGCTTAAAGATTGATACACTGGTTGAGCCTCCCATGTTTAAGGTTACAGAGACGCACTATGCAAAGACATGGTTGCTGGATCCCAATGCTCCCAAGATTGAGAAACCGGAAACAATTCAGAATATCCACGAGAAACTTATTAAAGCATTCAACATATAGGAGATTTAGATCGTGTCTAAGTCAAGTCAGGAAAAAGAGGCCCGTGTATCTCATTTACCGGAGCACGGCCCCATTGATAAAAACGGTAAAGAAATTTTATTATCAGTCAAGAATGTAGATATTTCCTTCGGCAAGGGAGAAAATGCGGTGAAGGCCGTAAAAAATGCTTCCTTTGACATTTACAAGGGTGAGACCTTCTCTCTGGTTGGTGAGTCCGGTTCCGGTAAAACAACCATCGGTAGAGCGGTTATCCGTGTAAATCCCTGTGCCGCCGGTGAAATCCAGTACAAGGGTGTAAGAATTTCCGGAAAGATTTCCAGAAAGCTGGATCGTGAGGTTATCCGTAATATCCAGATGGTTTTCCAGGATCCTGCCGCATCGCTGAATGAGCGTGCCACGGTTGACTATATTGTCTCCGAAGGCCTGTATAATTTCCATCTGTATGAAAACGAGGCGGACCGTGTCCGTAAGGTGGAAAACATTATTGAAGAGGTAGGTCTTCTGCCTGAGCATCTGACCCGTTACCCGCATGAATTCTCCGGTGGACAGCGTCAGAGAATCGGTCTGGCGCGTGCCATGGTTATGGAACCTGAACTGGTGGTGGCAGATGAGCCGATTTCTGCGTTGGATGTGTCAATTCGTGCGCAGGTGCTGAATCTGCTGAAAAAATTCCAGCAGGAAAAAAATCTTACCTATTTGTTCATCGCGCATGACCTTTCCATCGTACGTTTTATTTCAGATCGTATCGGTGTTATTTACAAGGGTAATATTGTCGAGGTGGCAGAAGCGGAAGAGCTGTTCAACTTTCCTCTGCATCCTTATACCCACTCGCTGATTTCGGCAATTCCGATTCCTGATCCGAAGCTGGAGAAGAATAAGGTGCTTTATACCTATGACCCTTCTATTCATGATTACAGCGAGGATAAACCGGAGTTTGTGGATATCGGACATGACCACTGGGTATATGGTAATAAGAAAGAGATTGAGGAGTATAAGGCGCTTCGTGAGAAGGGCGTTCCCATGAAGTCGATTACCATCCTGGATGAGAATGCACCTAGAACGGAGGCGCATGAAGAAATAGAGCACACTGCGGCAGAGGATGAATTTTTAAGTGCACCGCTGCATGATACCGGTAGTGTATGGCTTAAGATACTTTCTTTCCTGCTGCCGATAGTCGGACTGATTGTTGCGGCAATTTTCAAGTCGAAAAGATACTATCGTAATTACAATGCATGTAAGCGGGGAGCGGTTGCAGGCTTTATCTTTATCGGTGTGATATTGCTGCTGTTCCTGCTGTTCCTGTTGCTGGCGGTGATTTAATTGAAACGGACAGTAAAGGATAACAGAGATTTGCCTCATCCGAAGCCGGTAGAACGGGTTGTGCTTTCAGAACAGAAGACAAGGCTTCGTTTTGCATTGCTGATTTTGCTGATTCTGGTTGCTGTGGGAGCTTTTGTCTATGGTATTATGCAATGGCTCGGCAAGGAAGACGGTTGGACTACAATAGAAGTAAACTCTGCTGCAGAAGTAAACTGTGGCAGTGAGTTTATATTTCAGTATTATCTGGGAGCAAGCGGACTGTCTGCTGCTGCGGAGAACAAGCTGGTTTCAGAAAGCTATACGGATGCGTGTGTAAATGCCTATCAGCTGTTCAACAGTAAAGAAATCGGAGCGATTCACAATGTGGGATATATTAACAGTCATCCCAATGAAGAGATAGAAGTGGATGATGCGCTTTACAGAGCGTTTGAGATTTGTGCCACCTATCGCAACCGTAATTTGTATCTCGGGCCGGCGTATGAATTATACGACAGCCTGTTTTACTGCGAAGATGATTGGGAGACAGTGAGCTTCGACCCGATGCAAAATGAGGAGCTGAAGCAGTTCTTTACAGAGGTTGCGTCATATGCTGTAAGTCCGGACAAGGTGGATGTGCAGCTTCTGGGCAATAACCGTATTATGCTGTATGTATCGGAAGACTATCTGAAATATGCGGAAGAAGAATATATTTCCTGTTTTGTTGATTTCTACTGGATGAAAAATGCTTTTATCGCAGACTATATTGCGGATAGGATGATTGCAAACGGATATACAAAGGGCAGTATTTCCAGTTATGACGGATTTGTCAGAAATTTTGACAGCAGTGATGAAATAAGCTATTCCTTTAATCTTTACGACAGATTGGAAAATTATGTTTATCAGGCGGGATGTATGGAGTATACGGGGCAGATGAGTATTGTATATCTGCGGAATTATCCGATGAACAGTCTTGATTTCCAACATTATTATGAGCTGGGTGACGGCAGTATCAGAACGCCTTATCTTGACACAGAAGACGGAGTGTGTAAATCGGCATTGAATAATCTGGTCTGCTACTCCAAAACGGCAGGATGCGCTGAGATACTGATGGAGATGATTCCTGTATATATTGCGGACGAGTTTGAGGAGAAGCTGCTTCCCGATACGGAAGATGACAATGTCTATTCCATTTATTTTGAAGGGAATGAGCTGCGTTTTAATGAGGAAGCTTTGAAACTGTCCGGGGTAGATACCAATAAAGTTCTTGCCTTTTTTGGATGATTATGGTACTATAAATACTGCTTGACATTAGGAGGTGTGAAATGGAAGCCTTAAGAATCGTTCTTACCGTATTTTTTATATTGATATGTGTAGCACTTGTGGTGCTTGTTTTAATGCAGGAGGGCAAGTCTGCCGGACTTGGTTCAATCAGCGGCGCTGCTGAGACCTATTGGGGAAAAAACAAGGGACGTTCCATGGAAGGACGTCTGGTGAAGCTTACCAAGGTTCTTGCAGTATTATTTATGGTAATTGCGGCAATACTGAATTTGAGAGTATTTTAAGTTGCATTTATGAAACACCCTTGTGACACTCACAAGGGTGTTTTCTTTCAGGAGATTTATGGACAATCAGGATAATATCAGAGAAAAAAGAAAAAAAGTGATATGCGACCTGGTGAACGATTCCCTGTATGTTCCCATGAAGGAAAAGGAACTGGCTGTCTTTTTACAGGTGGCAAAGGAGGACAGGGAGGAATTCAGGAATGTTCTGCAGGAGCTTCTCGCAGAGGGACAGCTTATGCTGACTGTTAAGGGTAAGTACATGAAGTCCAACGGCAGAGTTCTGACCGGGACTTTTATCAGCAATGCGAAAGGCTTTGGCTTTGTGGAAATTGAGGGCCGTGAGGAAGATTTATTCATACCGGAGGACAGGGTAAACGGAGCCTTCCATCAGGATGTGGTGCAGGTGGCGCTTCTGCCGGGCCATGACGGAAAGAGACAGGAAGCGCAGGTAATCAAAGTCATTGCCAGAGGTATGACACAGATTGTGGGAACCTATGAACGTTCCCGGGAAAACTTTGGCTTCGTTGTTCCCGATAATTCCAAGCTGCCGCAGGATATTTTTATCCCCAAGGAGCGTTCTAAGGGAGCCATGAGCGGGCATAAGGTAGTGGTGGAAATCACCGACTACGGCACAAATAAGAGAAGCCCTGAGGGGAAGGTTGTGGAAATTCTGGGTCATATCAATGATCCGGGCGTAGACATTATGTCCATTGTGCGCGGCTATGAGCTGCCGGTGGAATTCCCGGAGAAAGTTATGAATCAGGTGGAACGTGTCTCCCAGGAGATTTCCGAGGCGGACAGAAGCGGCAGAAAAGATTTGCGGGATGTCATGATGGTGACCATTGACGGAGAGGACGCCAAGGATCTGGATGATGCGGTCAGCGTGTCCTTTGACGGAGAAAAATATCATCTGGGTGTACACATTGCGGACGTGACAAATTACGTGCAGGAAAACTCGGCGCTGGACAGAGAGGCATTGAAGCGCGGCACCAGCGTATACCTGGTGGACAGAGTCATTCCCATGCTTCCGCATGCGCTTTCCAACGGTATCTGCTCCTTAAATGAGGGAGTGGACAGACTGGCGTTAAGCTGTCTTATGACAGTGGACATGTGCGGGGAAATCACAGATTATGAAATCTGCGAGTCGGTCATCCGCGTCAATAAAAGGATGTCCTATACAGTGGTAAAGCAGCTGCTGGAGGAGGACGCTGCGTTGAAGCATAGTGCAGCGGAAGGCATGTCGGAAGAAACTGCTGCGGGGAAGGAGGCTGCCACTCTGCAGGAGCAGTATGCGGATTTACTTCCCATGTTCCGGCAGATGGAGCAGCTTGCGGGAATTCTGCGTGCCAGAAGAAAGAAACGCGGCTCCATTGACTTCGATTTCCCGGAATGCAAAATTTATCTGGATAAGGCAGGACGCCCTACAGATATTAAACCCTATGAACGCAATGTGGCAACGGACATTATCGAGGACTTCATGCTGGCGGCAAATGAGACGGTGGCACAGCATTTTTACTGGATGGAGCTGCCCTTTGTATATCGCGTTCATGATGTGCCGGATGCAGACAAGATTCAGAAACTGGCCCTGTTTATCAACAATTTTGGATACTATATGAAATCGATGGGAAGAAAGGGCTCAAAGGTTGGCAGCGAAGAGATTCATCCCAAAGAGATACAGAAGCTTCTGGCAAAAGTGGCGGGAACGCCGGAAGAAGCCATGATAAGCCGACTTGCCCTGCGCAGCATGAAGCAGGCGAAGTACAGTGTGGAGTGCAGCGGGCATTTCGGGCTGGCGTGCCCCTATTACTGCCATTTTACCTCTCCCATCCGACGCTATCCCGATTTGCAGATTCACCGTATCATCAAGGAGCAGCTGAGAGGAAGGCTGAACGGAGAACGCATTGAACATTATAAGAGTATTCTGCCCGAGGTCTGCAAGCATTCCTCCGAGACGGAGCGCCGTGCGGATGAGGCAGAGCGGGAGACCGATAAACTCAAAAAAGTGGAATACATGGAAAGCCGTGTGGGACAGTGCTTTGACGGTGTCATTTCGGGTGTGACCGGCTGGGGCATTTATGTGGAACTGCCGAATACAGTGGAGGGACTTGTCCATGTGTCCAAATTACAGGGTGATTATTTCTATTACAATGAGAGTGCCTGTGAGATGGTGGGAGAGGCTACAGGAAAAACTTTTAAACTGGGAATGCCGGTTACCGTGTGCATAGACGGATGTGACAGGTTCAACAGAACCATAGATATGTCATTGATTACTGTAAAGTCCTGAAAGGATGTTTGGTAATCATTCGTTATAAGGCGGAGGAAGATTAAACCACAGGTTGATTGCTTTTCCCCTTGGAATTGTATATGATTAACCTGAACGAGGGAGGTGAGAGGAGTGGCACAGAAAAAGGAGACACAAAAGCTGATTGCCAATAATAAAAAGGCATATCATGATTATTTTATCGACGAGACCTATGAGACGGGAGTGGCATTACACGGCACGGAGGTCAAGTCCATGAGGATGGGAAAGTGCAGTATCAAGGAGTCCTTTATCCGTATTGAAAACGGAGAGGTGTTTGTATACGGTATGCACGTAAGTCCTTATGAGAAGGGAAATATCTTCAATAAAGATCCTCTTCGCGTGAAGAAGCTTTTGATGCACAAATATGAAATCAACAAGCTGGCAGGAAAGATTGCGGAAAAGGGGTATACACTGGTACCCTTACAGGTATACTTTAAAGAAGGAAAGGTGAAGGTGGAAATCGGACTGGCACGAGGTAAGAAACTCTACGATAAACGGGAGGATATTGCCAAGAAGGATGCCAGAAGAGAGATGGAGAGAGAATTTAAAGTGAAAAATCTTTAAAGAAAATATGAAAAAACAGAATTTCAAGCTGATGATGTTGACAGCCTGACGGAAATTCAATATACTGTATTAGCAGGTGAAAACACCTGAAAATCAGGGGTAGTAAAGGTTTCGACAGGGGTCTTGCAGCTGGAGAAGCTATCCGTTGCGACACGTTAATCGCACAATTAAACTAAACGCTGAAGATAATACTCAGTTAGCATTTGCAGCGTAAACTGAACCTGTTCAGTTCGCTGTAAATGACGCCGCATCTGCGGCTCGTCCGCTCCGGGGCACTCACATCCCGGAATCCGGGCGTCATCCTTGTGAGAAACGACACGCGTTAAGCTTTGCGCGCGCGGGCGTATCATGAAGCTACCTTAAGTGTCAGATTGTTCGTTTTCTGATGCGGTAGGGAACAGGGCGGGCAAGGCCGCCCCCAAAAACGGACTATGATAGTAGAAGGACAGGGAATGGGCTTTTGGACACGGGTTCGACT
>JBJEJG010000062.1:0-17074 GCA_051877795.1 Acetatifactor sp. | reverse complement strand
GTCAGCCCCTGCGTAAAGCCTAAAATCAAAAATACTACCGAGCCGGTTGCCCCCACCGCCGCCAGAGCATCCACGCCGACAAAACGCCCTACAATAATGGTATCAACCATATTGTAGAGCTGTTGAAAAATATTGCCTATGATGACAGGAATAATAAACCTCGCAATCAACTTCGACGGCGAGCCTTTTGTCATATCAAGTTCCACAGCACAACCTCTTAAAAATTCTCTTATTACAAATCAATATCGTCCGCATCATCTATATTACCGGAGCCAATATCCAACATGTTCACGGTACGTCTCTTCAGTCTCGCGGTCTCAGACTGTTCCAGAATGAAATCCTTCACCGCCTTGGAATTTTTGATGTGTTCCAGAACAAGCTTAGGATGGCTGGTGTCGCCCGTAAAACAGGTAACCGTCCCCAGACCAAACATTTTTTCTGCCAGACTTGCGCTGTGCTGCACATCCTGCACCTTGTACATATAACAGTCGTTTTCCACCGTCTTAAGCAAGCCCTCGTCTATCGTGATAACATCCTCTTTGATAGTATATTTAGTAAATGTAAAGGGCAACCCAAAAAATAACCAGCGTTTTCTTTCTACAAACTCCATAGCAGTTCTCCTTTCGTATCTTTCTCTCGTATATTATATACGAATGCAATTCCATATGCAAAACTTTTTTCCGAAACTATCGAAACTGCCCATTGAAACTCTCGCCGGGACATGCTATGATAGAAAAAATGTAAAGGGAGGTTTCTACATATGACTGCAAACGAATGTATCATGGGCCGCAGAAGTATCCGCAAATTCACTTCACAGCCTGTTTCCCACGAATTGCTTTCCCGGATTGTCGAGACGGCATCCTTTGCTCCCAGCTGGAAGAACACACAGATTACCCGCTATATTGCGGTAGAAGGCGCAAAAAAGGAAGCGCTTGCAAAATGCACCTCTATTTTTCCCGGCAACGGTGCTATCATGGAAGATGCACCTATGGTAATTGCAGTCACCGTGATTACCGGGCGAAGCGGTTATGAAAGAGACGGCTCCTTCTCCACTCCCAAGGGTACCGGTTGGCAGATGTTTGACGCCGGTGTTGCCAGCGAAGCTTTTTGTCTGGCGGCGCACGAGCAGGGACTCGGAACCGTTATCATGGGCCTTTTTGACGAAGAGAAAGCAAGTAAGCTGCTGGAGCTCCCCGAAGACAGAGAGCTGGTAGCTTTGATTCCCCTTGGTTATCCCGCTGAATCCCCCGTTGCACCCAGACGCAAGACGGTGGATGATTTACTTTCCTATCAGGAATAATAACAAGTCGAAGAGTTTTTCTCTTCGGCTTTTTTTAAGGAGGCATCTATTATGAGACATCTTATGAGTCCGCTTGATTTTACAACGGAAGAACTGGACAAACTGTTTGATCTGGCAAACGATATTGAATCGAATCCGCAAAAGTACGCCCATGCCTGCGACGGCAAAATTCTTGCAACCTGTTTCTATGAACCCAGCACAAGGACACGCTTAAGCTTTGAATCCGCAATGACGAGACTCGGAGGACGTGTTATCGGCTTTTCCGATGCCGGTTCCTCTTCTGCCGCCAAGGGCGAGAGCGTATCCGACACCATCCGTGTCATCTCCTGCTACGCAGATATCTGTGCAATGCGTCATCCCAAGGAAGGCGCTCCCATGGTTGCCAGTGAGAAAGCCGGTATTCCCGTCATCAATGCCGGAGACGGAGGACACCAGCACCCCACCCAGACTCTGACAGACCTTCTGACCATCCGCAGCCTGAAAGGAAGACTCGGCAACTTCACCATCGGTCTCTGCGGCGACCTGAAATTCGGACGAACCGTCCACTCCCTGATTAACGCTCTGGTACGCTATGAGAACATCCACTTCATCTTTATCTCCCCCGAGGAGCTGCGCGTACCCGATTATATTATTGACATGTTAAAGGAAAAAAATATTCCCTACGAAGAGGTCATCCGTCTGGAAGACGTCATGCCTAAGCTGGACTTCCTGTATATGACAAGAGTGCAAAAGGAGCGTTTCTTCAACGAAGAGGACTATATTCGACTGAAAGACTTCTATGTCTTGAATACAGAAAAGATGGCTCTCGCCAAAAAGGACATGCTGGTACTGCATCCTCTGCCCAGGGTCAATGAGATTTCCGTAGAGGTGGACAACGACCCCAGAGCCGCCTACTTCAAGCAGGCACAGTACGGCGTCTACGTACGCATGGCACTGATTTTAACGCTTTTGGATTTGGCATAAGGAGGAGAACAACATGTTAAATGTAGGAAAAATTGAAGAAGGCTTCGTACTTGACCATATCAAAGCAGGAAAGAGCCTTGACATCTATGAGCATCTTCAGCTGGACAAGCTGGATTGCACAGTAGCTATCATCAAGAACGCCCGCAGCAACAAGATGGGCAAGAAGGATATTTTAAAGGTAGAATGTGACATCAATATGCTGGACTTGGATGTTCTGGCCTTCATCGACCACAACATCACCGTCAATGTCATCAAAAACGGCGAAATCGTGGAAAAGAAGGATTTAGTGCTGCCAAAGCAGATTAAAAATGTCATCAAATGCCATAATCCCCGCTGCATTACCTCCATTGAACAGGAGCTGCCCCATATCTTCTATCTGGCAGATGCAGAAAAAGAAGTCTATCGCTGTAAATACTGTGAAGAAAAATACACTGAATCCGCCAAGAAGGGCTGACTATCTCAGAACACAATTATCCCCCGGACTATCGGATAACACCGAAGCCGGGGGATTTATATTTCATCTGTTATTCTCCAAGCAATAACCGCTTCAACACAGGTATGCGGCTCAGAGCTTCGTATAAAAGCGGCAGCAGAACCGCTGTCAGTGCTGTAAGAATCAGATAAAACAACGGAAACTTCAGTTCAAAGCGCAGATCAACCACATATGTTATCAAAATAAGCAGGTAATAGTGAAGCACATAGAAGCCAAAGCTTCTACTCCTCATATATCGTGTAAAACCGGTCTCATAATTACACCATCTCCGTCCGACACCGATTAGTGCCATACTGCCGAACCATGCATAGGCGTTTGTGAGAGGATGTTTTAAATTGTCCAAAGATGCATAATTTTCTCCCCAGAAAAATACGGTGTAAGCTATTCCAAGCGCCACCGCTGCCACAAGCAGAGGCAGCCAGAATCTCTCTGCCTCCTGCTGTGCCTCCTCATGAGAAAACACATAATAGCCAATCAGGAAAAATGCAAGATAAAATCCGTTTCTGTACACTTCTATCAACGGCGTATTCAGGCAGTAGGAGCTGAACCATACAGCAGGAAACAGCAGGGCAAGCATCCGGATTTTAGAGCATCTGCCCCCAAGCTGCCAGAGTCTGTCTTTTTTGTCGAGCTTCCGAAGCAAAAGTAAAATCAAGGTACAGAAAAACAATTCATGCAGAAACCAAAGCGGCCCGATGCCCGAAAGACAGTAAATAAAAAATTTTATCAGCCCCGGAATCTGCGCCCCATTCCCCCCAAATATATCCGTATACCGGCTTGTTATAAAACCGCCCACCCAGCCTATCAGAAAGATTCCTGCCAGAGACGGCACCAGAATTTTTCTGACGCGCTTCTTCAGAAAGGTTTTGGCATCCATGGCGGAAAGGGCATATCTCGCACTGATCCCCGACAGCAAAAAGAGCACTGCCATAAACCAGGGATAAGGAATATAGAGCATCACATCAAAAGCCGGCGTTCCCGTTACAGCCACATTACTGATGACCCCTACACTATTAAATATATAAAATACATGATACAGGATTACCAGAAGAACGATTCCGCATCTTATGTTGTCGATATAGGGCTTTCTCATTGTCATACCTCTTTTCTCAAAGGTCATGCTTTTCAGAAGCATCCCGCACTGCCTTCATGAAATCCAGCATCCTGTCCGCTTTCATCAGAGCTAGGCCCTGGCTTTCGTCCCCAAGAACTACCAGCCTGTCTCCTGCCTCGATGTCAAAAATGTTCCTTGCCTTCTTTGGAATAACAATCTGGCCTTTCTCACCCACGCTGACAACGCCAAAGAGATATTTCCCTTTAGGCGGAACAGGTAAACCGCTCTCTGACTCGGAATGGTTCACCAAATCATCCAGAGATACGTCGAACAGGGCTGCCAGCCGCACGCAACTGTTGATGTCGGGAGCCGTCTCTCCGCTCTCCCACTTCGCATAGGCCTGGCGGGATACTCCCGCCGCTTCCGCTGTCTGCTCCTGTGATAATCCCTTCATTTTGCGAAGTGTGAGTAAATTCTTACTAAGCATATTTTTCCTACCTTTGTCTGCTTTACTTGCATTATAGGTCAGCTAAGACGCCCCGTCTACCAACCGTAGCTTACATTTTCCCGTCATTCCTGTTATCTTTTTTTGCATTTCCCACTGAGCCGGGCAGCATATCCGGCCACTGTGGCTGCCGCTTATACAGAAAATGTCCCGACGCTTCTCCACATCGGGACATTCTTTCTTATTTGCAAATATAATTACAGCGTAACCAGCTCGTACTCTCTGCTGCCAACGCCAAGCTTTGCTGCTGCCTCCACCGTATGAACACCGTTTCTGGACTCAATTCTCTCCAACAGATGGTCTCTGCCCGGATCCTTGGACGCATATACAAGATCAAGGCATGCCTGATCCAGGGCAACAGGGTCTGTAGAAGAAAGAATTCCGATGTCACCGATTGCCGGGTCCTCCGCAACAGCACAGCAATCGCAGTCAACAGACATATTCTTCATGACATTGATAAACGCAATTTTATCACCGAAGTAGTCCATGATAGACTTGTCCGCATCCGCCATGGATTCCAAAAAGGCATCATGGTCTGATGTCCAGATTTTATCTATCTCACCTGCACCATGGATATACGCTTTCCCATGAGAGGATGCCAGTCCGATAGAAATATTCTTCAGTGCCCCGCCGAAGCCGCCCATGGGATGCCCCTTAAAGTGGGACAAAACCAGCATGGAATCATATTTTTTAATATTTTCACCCACGAAGTTCTTTTGAATTTTCTGTCCATTCGGCACAGGAAGCTCTATCTCACCATTCTCATCCAGAATATCTACCTCCGCAATCTCCGTCCAACCGTGCAGCTTCATGGTCTCCCAGTGGTCTTTTGTGGTATTGCGCTTGCCCTCATAGGCGGTGTTGCATTCCACAATCGTGCCTCCGACATAATCAATCACAGGCTTCATGAAGTCCGGGCGAAGGAAATTTTGATTTCCCACTTCGCCGGAATGCAGCTTTACCGCAACCCTTCCCGGAAGCTTTACTCCCATTGCCTCATACATCCGAACCATCGCCTGCGGCGTAATTTCCTCTGAAAAATAGACCTTTGCCTTTTCCATCTCGCATCCTCCTGTTATCACTTTGCCTGTATCGTAGCACAATTCCGGAATATTTTCAACCACGCCTTCCCTTCCGGAACGTTCCGATATACAAGCATCCCACCTCACCTATAGCACAACCACATTTCTCAAATACGCCTCATCCGTCACACATTTAAGCTGTATAGCAAGCTCCCGAATATCCTTCTCAAAATAGTTTTTCAGCTGCATGTTGCCGGGATAGTGTCTCTGAACCAATATTCGCAGCTGCTCCAGCAGCACCTCTTCCAGCTCCTGTTTCTCCTTTCCGCGAATCAGCCTCCATGCATCCTCATAATCATTCTGTCCTGCCGGTTTCTCAATCTCTTTTCCAAGCAGCATATCCATCAGAATATGTCTCACCACGATACTGCTGATGTTAAAAAACTGCCTCCCATAATCCTCATGAAACTCCTGCAAAATGCCGCACACAGATGCTTTCCTTATGTGTCCGAGGAACAACTGCTCCATATCAATTGCATCCAGATAATCCGCCACAGCATCTATTCCCTGCAGCTTATTATTCTGCTTCAGCACCGGATAATCCATTGTGATAATCGTATTCTGAGGCGCAAACACAGGATCATAAAACTTGAAAAAGCCGGGAATTGCCTTTGTCACGGTATCTCTCAGATTTTCATTCCCATAATCGCAGAACGTCATCGACATCTGGTTATATTTTTTCTGTGCGAGCTTCGCCCTGCACAATACGGCTTCTCTCCCGATTTGATACGCTTCACGGGCATCCGGTCTCCGATTTTCTGTCAACAAGCTGCTTTCTGACGAGCAGCTATGTTCCCCCACAAAACTGCTTTCAGCCATGCATGCTTTTTCTGCCGAAAACCTTCCATCCGAATTCTCCGCTTCACGGATGCAATAGAGTACTGCCTCCATAAGCTGCTGTGCTTTCTCATAGCTCAGAGAGGTGCTTTCTCCGGCTGTGTATTTTGTTGCAAGCTCAGATACAACAGGTAACAGTTCCTCCATTTCATATGATATCATCTTCCACCTCTCTCCTCCGTCTGCGCTCCCGCAGAAACCGCTCTCCTCCGACTCTGATGCTTTGTGCAAGCTCTTGCAGAATGGTTTCCTCCAGATAATCAGCACTGCCCTGACATTCTCCGTTAAATGCTTCCTGCATTTTCTCTAACAGTTCCTCATCCGTCAGGGCATCCATGGACTCATTCTTATATTCATAAAAAATATCCTGCAGCCTGCCGATGGTATCGACATAGTTTTCCTGATAAATATAGGGCGAATCACAAAAAGCCTCAATCAGCTTCGGCAGAATCCCCTCCCCGAACTCTATCCGCTGCTTTTCTGCCAGACTGTTTTTCCGGTCTTCCAACAACAGCTTTGCATCTTCCTCCGTGAGTGTCAGCCCGAACCTTTCAGTGTATTCATTCACACCAAGCAGCCTCGCCACCTGATTTTTCCCGTTCCACACTTCCATCCAATTTGCGTTTTCCATCTGCTTCCCCTTTCCTTCTGTAACCTTCCCGCCGTTTTCTTGTCGCCCTTTTAGCCCCTCGTGCTGTAATTTTCTTACGATGAGACTTTCCTTATGGTTTCGCCATTATACAGCGCCTGTATTCTCATTACAAGGCTTGAAAAAATGACGGTTTTGTGGTAATATAATGCATGTAAAAAAGACTTGGGCACTCATTTTTTCAATGAATTGTCCAAGTCTTTTTCATAGTTCTTAAATCACATATAGCGAAGCACAGCCTCCGCTTCACCGGAAATAACTGCTAATTTCCACACTCAACACTGATTTTGTTAAAGATACCCATAATCTGCTCGGTATCAACATGTGCTTTTTCCTCTCCGGCCTTATCCAGAATGACGTTTCCTTCATGCATCATAATCAGTCTGCTTCCATACTCTACCGCATAGCGAAGGTTGTGGGTTACCATGATAGTTGTCACCTTCTTTTCCTTCACTACAAGGTCTGTGAGCTCCATGATAATCTCTGCGGTTTTGGGGTCAAGAGCCGCCGTATGCTCATCCAGAATCAGGAAATCAATGGGATTCATAGTTGCCATCAAAAGAGCCAGAGCCTGACGCTGTCCGCCGGACAGGGAGCCTACCTGTACCCCCATCTTATCCTCCAGCCCCAGGTTTAAGGGTCTGAGCATGTCACGGTACTCCTCCACCCTCTGCTTATTGACACCACGCCCCAGATTATAGGGTTTTCCCTTATTATCCGCAAGAGACATATTCTCCAGAATCGTCATGCTCGGGCAGGTTCCCTTGGAAGGGTCCTGATAAACCCTGCCGATACGCCTCTGACGGATAAAATCCTTCTGGCGTGAAATGTCCTCTCCGTTTACCAGAATTTGTCCCGCGTCTACGTCGATGCTGCCGCAGATAATATTCAGCATGGAGGTTTTACCGGAGCCGTTACTTCCTACTACCGACACAAACTCGCCATCCTGCACGGTAAAGTTGAAATCCTTAAACAGACAAAGCTCATTGACAGAACCGGGATTGTAATTTTTGTAGATGCCTTTTAACTCTAACATACCTTTTTCCCCTTTCTGTCCATACTGATAACCAGAATAATCAGGAACAATACCGCCGTAATCAGCTTGATTGCATTGGCATCGATGCCCGCAAACATCGCCAGAGCCACGCAGGCCTTATAAAGAATAGAGCCGATTAACACACTGCTGGTCACACGAAAGAAAGTGACCTTCTTAAACAAACTGGTTCCGATGATAACACTGGCAAGACCGATAACCACCGCACCGGTACCGCTGGAGATTTCGAAGCTGCGCTGCTGCTGTGCAAAAATACAGCCGCTTAAAGCCACAAGACCGTTTGCAATGGAAAGGCCCACTATCTTAACCAGTCCCTTGTCTACACCCAGGCTGGTGACAATTACATCATTGTCTCCCACTGCACGAAGCAGGAATCCCGACTTCGTATTCATGTACCAGTCAAGCAGATATTTTGCCACCATGGTAATAAGAAAAATAATAATTACTGTCTTAAACCTTGACAGTGCTGCCGGACAGACAGCATTCACCACACTATTATCAAAAATGGTGGACTTGTTGAAGATAGGAACATATCCGGTGCCTGCGACCCAGAGATTGATGGTATAAAGTCCCGTCATCATGATGATACCGGACAGCAAATCACGCACCTTCAGTTTCACATGAATAAGCCCGGTACAGATTCCCACCAATGCACCGCCCAGGAAAGCCACCGGAAGTGTCACCACAGCCGGTACGCCCAGACTAATCAGACGCACGGTGACAGCCGCCCCAAAGGGGAAGCTGCCATCTACTGTCAAGTCCGGGAAATCCAGAATTTTATATGTGATATAGACGCCCAACGCCAGGATGCCGTATATCATGCCCTGCTCCAATACACTTAAAATTAAAGCCATAATTCTTCACCTATTCTACAATGATTTCGTCAAAGCTCTGGTATGCGTCATCCTTATAGTTAGCGGGAAGCTCCAAACCGATCTTCTCAGCCGCTGCAAAGTTCACATAAAGGCTGGGCTCGGAAATGGTTTCAAACTTCATATCAGAAGCCTTTGCCTCACCCTTCAGCACCTTTGCCGCCATTTTGCCGGTCTGCCTGCCAAGTTCATAATACTCAAGCCCCATGGAAGCAACACAGCCTGCCTTCACCTGCTCTACCTCGGAACCAAATACGGGGATTCCCGCCTTGTTTGCCTCATCCAGAACGGACTGTAATGCACTTACAACAGTATTATCTGTCAGATTTGTGATACAGTCAACCTTATTTACCATATCCGCTGCCGCTATGGCAACCTCGGACATTGCCGTAACACCTGTTGTCACAATTTCAAAGCCGTAATTTCCGGCTGCCTCTTCATACTGGGCAACTGTGCTGATGGAGTTTGCTTCACTGGTGGTATAGATGATGCCGACGGTCTTCGCATCAGGCAGAATCTCACGAATCATCTGAAGCTGTGCATCCACGGCCAGCACATCACTGGTTCCGGTGAGATTTCCTACGGAGCTGCCATCCTCATTTGCCAGTCCTGCGGCAACCGGGTCGGAAACCGCGGTATAAATCACAGGAATATCCGTGCTCATGGTTGCATTATATGCGGTAGTTGCGGCAGGTGTCGCAATAGCACAAATCATATCCACTTTCTTTGACACAAAGTTGCTGGCAGTCATGGATGCGGTTGCGGGCTCTGCCTGTGCATTCACATAATCAATCACAAGGTTCTGTCCTTCAACGATACCTTCCTCTGCCAGGCCTGCCATGAATCCTTCACGGCAGTTGTCCAGGGAACCGTGTACCGCAAACTGGGAAATACCAATGGTATAGCTGCCCTTCTCCTGTCCGCATCCGGTCAGCACGGAAGCTGCCAGAGCCACTGTCATCATTGCTGCTAAAATCTTCTTTTTCATAATTACCTCTCCTTTTCTGCCCCTCTAGGCTGCAAATTATTTTTCGTTTTGCGCCTGTTGTTTCGAGTGATATCAGAATTCTCTGCGCGAATGAGCAGCTCGAAATGTCTTCGACATTCCTCGCTCACGCAAGAAAAAGCGTCCCAAACACGCAGCCTATGCGTATTTGAGACGCTGATTACACAATCATCGCGGTACCACTCAAATTGACTTTAAAGTCCACTCTCTCCGAATACCATCATATCCGTCGGCTTGATAACGGGCCCGAATCCCGCCGGTTCCTACTCTGACATTGCTTCTGTCCAAAGCATCTGTAGCATCAGACCGGCCTCAAAAGTCCATTCAGCAAAAGTTCCTATACCGCCATTCCACCACCGGCAGCTCTCTGAAATATTTCCTTAAGCTTACTACTCTTTCTCACAGGTTTACAAAACTTATGATTAGAATATGGCAATTTATTTCATTTGTCAAGAATTTTTTATTTACCACGCTTTATCCATTTTTTGTTGATATGTCAGTATTTATCCAAATATACAGTCTGTCATCTTCCTCTTTTGCCGTAAAGTATTATTTCGCCCGATACCTTCGATAATAGTAATAGCTTTCACTGACCATATTAGGCTGCTTATGGTTTATAGGGGTTCTCTTCTCAAACAATTCAAACCCTGCTTTTTGTGCAACTCTGCAGGACGCTTCATTTGCACAATCAATTGTCAAAATCATATATGGCAGCTCTGATACCTTCATACACCACTCAAACAACCCGTTCAACGCCTCCGTTGCATACCCTTTTCTCTGATAGGCCTCATCTATAAAGTATGCCATTTCCACTTCATTCAGTGTATCTTCCAGTCCCATTCCTACCATTCCAATCAGAAGATTGCTTTCTTTCAAAGCTACCGCATACCGTTTATTCTTATATACATCCGTAGAGTCTTTCTGGGTCTGATGCCATTCAATATATCCGCGGAAGGCTTCCGGCTCAGGACTGTTCTCCGACCAGTCTTTCATAAATCGCACGACATCCTTTTGCCAGACAATATGAAAAAGTTGATTCTTATCCTTCTGCTCCAAATCCCTGATAATCAATCTCGGTGTCTCAATATACATTTTTATACCTCTGCTTTTCCCACAGGAGCCATGTTCCTACGGAAACAGGCCCCGACATGTACGTTTCCATTATGCTTCATTCCCTGAATCAGTCCACTTGTATCTGCCGTATCTTCGTGTCTCTCTTTTGCCGTCATGTCACCCTCCGAACAAACACCTGCACGGGATATCCCTGACTTTCGCAAAGTGCAACCGACACGAAAATGAGGCTTTCTGTTTCCACAGACATCATACGCCTGTGAAGAAGCCGCCTGTTCCTCATTCAGTTTTATGCTGCAATAGGCATATTATAACACAGCCTCCTCATTCTTAAAAGCGAAAAGCTTTTTTCGGAGCCGGAAAAGGGTCCGGTGCCGCCATGCTGTTCGGTGTTATCGGCATTATCGGAGTGGGAATCTGCCTTATCTTTTGTATGATACTGCAAAAATACAGCTGGAGCGAATCCAACTAAAACAAAACAGGACAATCCCTTACGGGTTGTCCTGTTTCTTATCCAATACCTCATACTCGTTAATTTTTCTGGCAGCACAAAACTGCTGCTCCCGCTTCCGGCACTTTACTGCATTTGGCTTATCACTTCACGAATACAGTTTTGCAACTCTTTATAGTGATCTGCCAATGCCTGATGATTGGCAGCCACTTCCTCTGTACGCTTTTCCTTTGCCGCCATCTCCTGCAATCGTGCTTCCTCGGATATTTTCATTGCCCCAATCGTCTTTGCATTGCTCTTCAGTGCATGTACCGTAATCCGATAGTTATCCCAATCCTCTTTCTGAAGAAATCCTGTCAGTTCCTCTCCCTTTGTCCCATTCGCAAATTCGTCCAGCATCTCTATGTAAAACATTTTACTATTCATACAATATCCCAAACCCATTTTTACATCCAGTTCGGGTATCTGCATAGAAAATATCTGTAATTCCTCCTGTGTGAAGGAATCCTCCGACGGCTGTTCCAAAGGAGCATCCGGCTCCACATACTCCACAGTCTCCACAACCTCCTGCTTGACGACTTTCTTTTCTTCTTTATGTCTGAAACTTACCTTTCCCTCAGGAAGATACTCTGCCAATATCTTTTCCAGCCCCTCAACAACAATTGGCTTTGAAAGATAATTGTCAAAGCCCTCTGCAAGGTATTGTTCCTTCGCACCTGCAATCGCATTGGCAGTCATTACGATAATCCTTGTATTCTCCGGCAGGAATTCGCTTTCCCTTAAAACCTTCATGGTCTCAATGCCATCCATCTCCGGCATCATATGATCCATAAAAATAATATCATACTGCTTGTTCTTCACCATTTCGATACATTCCATGCCGCCTGATGCTGTATCGACTTTAATGCCGCTGCGTTTTAACAGCCCTACTGCCACTTTCAGATTCATCTGATTATCATCAACAATCAGAATTTCTGCCTCCGGAGCGTAGAGATATCCCTTTTCCTCTTTTTGGGCTCTCTCTCTTTGAATGACATTATTTCCAACCGGTGTTCCATCCACAACTCTCTGCTTTAAGTCAAAATAAAATCTGGAGCCTTTCCCGTACTCACTCTCAACTCCAAGAGAGCTTCCCATCATTTTAAGCAGACTCTGCACAATGGAGATTCCCAATCCGGTTCCTTCCACATTATGATTTTTTTCCTCATCCAGTCTCTGGAAGGACTCGAAAAGCCTGCCCATATCTTCCTGGCGGATACCGATACCGGTATCGATTACCTCCACATGAAGAATGATATCTTCCGACTCTTCCGGCACTTCCTGTCTTTGAATGACCAGAGTCACTTTACCTTCCCTTGTATACTTCACTGCATTCGTCAACAGGTTGATGATAATCTGCCTTATTCTTACATCGTCACCATACAGGGAATGCGGAAGCTTTTCATCAATCTGAAATTCCAGCAGCAAGTCTTTCTTTTCTGCTTTATCGGATATCATATTTATCAGATCATTGATGAGATCCGATGTATCATACCGCACCGGGACTATCTCCATCTTTCCGTCTTCAATCTTGGAAAAATCAAGAATACTGTTAATCAGCGCAAGCAGCGTTTTTCCGGCACTCTCGATATTTTCTGCATACTCATGAATATCTTCATCCTCGCTTTCCCGAAGAATCATTTCATTCATACCGAGAACCGCATTGATTGGAGTGCGGATTTCATGGCTCATCTGCGCCAGAAACCGGGATTTTGCCTGTGTAGCCTGCATTGCCTCGTCCGCTGCATCCTTCAGCCGCACATTTACCGCCTGCTGCCATACCAGCAGCCTGCGAATCAGATGTCTGACGGCAAAAATGCAGAAACCAAACATCAGTAAAAAAGCAGATTTATAAAAAAAGATTTCCCCATAGATAGACCACCAGTCCTTCACCACCATTATGGTAAAGTTGGAAAAGTCATCATGTTCGGAAATACACACCTTATATTTTCCGTCGTAATCCTTCACAATATTGATTTCCGAGTTCACGGAGTAAGCCTCCGCATAATTCAGCTTCTGTACATTCACGGAGCTGTTTCCGGAAAGCTGGTATTCTTCGTTTGGATGATTGATGATAATTCCATTATTATTTATCAGGAAGGCATACCCATCCTCAGAATAAGTATTCTGCATGACCTCAGTCAGCTTATCCAGTTTAAAGTCAATCGCAAACACGCCCAGAAAAGTGCCATCTTTTCCGTATACCTGTTTGGAAAAAGTTAAACAATACACCTTCTCCTGTGTATCATAATAAGGACTGGAAATGCAAAAGCCGTTCCTGTCACTCATGGTATCCGCATACCATGGATATGCCTGCAAGATATAGTCTTCACCCGGTTCCCAGCCATTGTTCATAATCACCTTCCACGAGGCATTGGGATTGCCTATATAGGCAAGGGAAATCTCAGGATAATTTTCGGCAACATCATTCAGATAAGCGACTGCTTCCGAACGGTTTTCCAACAGTTCCGGCTGTGATGCGATGGAATGACAAAACATCTCCAATATGGTCTTCCTGTCCTCCATCCATTCAATCAACTGTGCATTATAGTTGCTTACCTCCTCAGACATCCTGGTTTCGCCCAAATCTATAATCATCCTGTCACAGAAGAACAAAACCAGAATCATTGCAATGATAAGCACTGCGGTGACCTGCCACCGAATTCTTTTTCCGATAACGGACTCCTCTTCCGTTCTGTCAGATTTCGATGCCTTCTTTGTCTGCCCCTCATCCGCCCTTGCGAGACCGGAGTAGGAGAAAAGATTATCCAACATATTTGACAGTTGAAGCGCCGATTCCTGAATCCCGTCAATATTGTCCTTCAGATTGGTACTCATGCCCAAAGTTTTTCTGTTACTCGAATTCAGTATCCGGTTTAGTGGAGTCTTAAGTTCCGAAGATAAATTGGATAAAAAATCTTCCTTGACAGCCAGAGCCTTTTCGGCCCGCATACGGTCATTCTGGGCGCGGACATATAGCACAACAACAATCACTATCAGTAGAAGATTCAGAATAGAATTTCTAATTAATTGTAAATAGCTTTCCTTATACAACTCCCATTCCTGCACACTCAGAATCAAATACCAGTTATTCTGTGTACGGGTAAAAAATACTTTGTTTTTCTTTCCGCTAATGTTGATGTCAAAGGATAACTCATCTTTACTTTGTGATGTCACCTCACGGAATACTTTCTCATACTCCGGCAATGCTTCAGACAGGCGTTTTCCAAGATAATCCGAATTTGAATATCCGATAATCATTCCCTCGTCATTTACAATGACAGCCTCACTCTTGCCGTCACTCTGCATTTCTTCGATGGAATTTTGTATTTTGGACAGGGTAAAATCCAGTGCAACTATACTTCTGCCGTCAGAAAGCAGTTCAGACACTGTAAAGCACATATTCCCTGTAACAAGATCTACATAGGGAGAAGAAATATAAGTCTCTCCGGGATTCAGTTTCAGCGTCTCTGAATACCAGATACGCTCCTCCACCTGAAAATCCTCCGGCAGATCATAGCCCGGCAAAATAATATATTCGTCACGCACCAAGAAAGCATTCATACAGATACCGTCAGACAGCTGCTTCTGTAAAGCGCTCTGTTCCCCAAAAAAGACTGACATTTCTTCCCGGGAGGTCCCCTGCTTCATACGCTCCTCGACATTATTTGCCAATACGGAAGTCATATATTCCGATTCCGAAAGCATCGACTGCAAATTCCGGGTGATGCTTTCCATCTGATTCTGCCCGATAGTTTCTATCTGCTTTACAGTCATGCTGTAAATTAATAAAACATTGAGAAGAAGCACGATTGCCAGAACAACAAATATCGCACTTATAAAGCCATAACTGTATTTTTTCCCCCGCCTGAAGCCATTTTTCTTCTGCACCCCACGTTTTTCCTTCTCCAACATCTTTCAATGCTCCACCCGATTATTTTCATTTAAGTGCTTCATAATCATCCGGGACCTTGATTCCCAATGCTTCGCAGTTCTCCGGATTATACTTCTTGGTAACATTTTCCGCATAACGGACTTCAATTTCTCCCGGATTTTTTCCTTCAGTCAAAATCTCATATGCCATCTCGCCTGCGGTATGACCTATGTCATAATAGCTGATTGACAAGGTTGCAATTCCTGCTTCGCACAACCCTTCCTCTCCTGCAATCATGGGTACTTTTTCTGAGATCAGAATTTCCTTCAGAATATCTGCCATAGATGCTATCGTATTATCTGTGGGAATATAGAGCACATCACATTCTGATGCCGCCTTCCGTACAGTCTTCTCCAGTTCATCCTTATCTGCTATGGTATAGGTTCCATAAGCCATTCCCTTTTCCGTAAGAACAGATCCCATCACCTGTGCCTGAAAAATAGAATTCGTCTCGGTTGAGCAATATAAGATGCCAACCTTTTCTGCCTCCGGTACAAGCTCCTGAATCATATCCGCCTGACTCTCTATTGGCGCCAGATCAGATGTGCCTGTTACATTAATCCCGGACGCTCCTGTCCATTCTCTCATATTCAAAGCCGTTCCATAATCCGTAATGGAAGTTGCCACAATGGGAATTGTGTTCGTTGCCTGTGAAGCCGCCATTAAGGCCGATGTTGCATTTGCCATAATCAGATTCACATCATCCGATACGAAACCGTTTAAAATTTCCTTACAGGTCTCAGTGCTGCCTTGTGCTATCTGCACATCAAACACAACCTCATCACCCAATTTATCAGTCAACGCATCCTGAAAACCTCTTGTCGCCTCATCCAATGCCGTATGTTCTTCCCATTGACAGATTCCTATGTAATACTTTCCGTCATCCTCTTTGGCGTTCTCCTGCTTACCGCATGCAGTCAGACTGCATACCAGTGCGGCAAATACTGTCAATAAAGCTTTTCTTCTGTTCTTTTTCATAATAATCTCCATTCTCGGCTCAGCCCGGATATTTGGGCACAGACAAAAATTTTTATCCCCAATACACCTCATTCATTTTCATATGCTTCCTTATAAAATTCCGCACAATTCACTCCAAAAGTGCGTTGATACTCTCATACAGCTTTTGTGCAAGAATCGGCTTTCTAATGAATCCCTGTACTGCATATTCCCCATTTTCCACATCCTGTTCCATATCTTCCGAAGCGGTCAGAAACATCACCGGCAAATCCACAGGCTCCCACTCTGCCCGAATTGCATTCAGCGTTTCAATACCGCTCATTCCGGGCATTTCCACATCCAGAAGAACCAAATCCACCGATTCTTCTTTCAGAAGTGCAAGGGCGGCCTGCCCCGAATCTGCTTTTTTTACATCATAATCCTTCCTTTTCAGAATCATTTCTACCATTCTCAAATTCATTGTATCGTCATCTACAGCTAAAATTGTTTTTCCCACTTATCATTCTCCTTTGAATGTTTACGTTCCTGACTTAGCTACTGACATTTACTGCCATCATTCTCATATGATACCTGTTAATCGATTGCATTTTACCATACTAAAATTACATTTGCAACCAATCCATACAGCGCAGCCTTTCATTCACAAGGTGAAAACAATGTCATTTGCTCTCCCGACATCTTATCCTCAAACTCGGGTCTTTGACACTTCCTTTTTCTCCATTTTAATACAAATCCATTGTTTAAGCCATTTGCGGCTTATTTTTTTGTCAAATTTTATGATTTTATGCGTGCTATTTTGTACGCTTT
>JBJEJG010000061.1:0-17197 GCA_051877795.1 Acetatifactor sp. | reverse complement strand
ACTTACAGCTCGACAGATTCCAAGTTTTGTCGGACCGATAAATGAAAGAGAAATTAAGTTTTAATCCAAAAATTAATAAGAATATATCTTCCATAACAGACACTCTATATTGTGTTGAATATCTGCAAGCCCGCATAACGAAAAAAAGCTCCCGCAGGAGCTTTTTTGCTTATTTTATTTATCTTGCTTATCTTGTTTATACCTCTGCATATTTCTGCAGGATAAAATTCTTCACCTGCTGATTGTTCTCCGGTTTGGTATCCTCCAGCGTCGCATGAATAAAGGGCTTTCTCTCCTTCATAAACTTCAGAATTGAGGTATAGTCCATCTCTCCAAGACCGCATCCTACAGAAACCATTTTGCCTTCCCGAATCTGGAAGTCCTTCAGATGTACCATGGCAATATCAGGGCCCAGTACATCAATCGCCTCATCAATAATTGCCTGTCTGTCCTGATAATTAGAAATATCCAACAGATTGACCGGGTCAAAGATAATCTGCAGATTGGGGGAATTGATTTCATCCAGCACACGTCTTGCACGTTTCGGATTGCAGACAATATGTCGGTAAACAGGCTCGATGGCAAAAATAACCCCCATCTGTTCCGCATATTTTACAATAGGGCGCATATTATTGATGAGAAGCTGTAAAGCCTCCTCCGTATGGCATTCCGGGGTAAAGCTGTAGGTCTCGTTGGGAGCGCCTGTCTCGGTTCCCACCACACCACAACCCAGAAGAGATGCGAAACGAATATGTGCCATGTAACGGTGTACCGTCTTCTCCAACTGTTCCTGATTGGGATTCGCCATGTTCAGATAGCAGCCCAGCACGGCGATGTCCACATTGTTTTTTGCAAATACATTTTTAATATACATGGCGAGTCCGGGAGTCATTGCCTCATCCGTCGTAGGGAATTCATCAATAACCTTTGCGAGTGCCAGATGCCCACACGCAAATCCCAAATCATGTACTTCCTTGATGCGCTCCTCAAAAGGACGCTTCGTGGTATCGTGTAACCTGATTCCTAACTGCATATTTCCATGCCTCCTTGTTTTCCGAAGGAAAATGCGAGCCCCCTGGCGAGCAGAGGCATTTCCTCCTTGTTTTCTTAAGGAAAATGCAAGTGTATCACTTTCCAATTGCATATATATTTTACGAAGTTCAGAATTTCCGTATACAAGGCGTTTGAGGGAGGCGATGCGGGGCATCGTTGACCGAAAACAACGTAGTAGACGGAGATTCTGGCAAGCAAAATATGTATTGCTAATTGGGAAGTGACACACTCGCCCTCTGGCGAGCAGAGGCATTTCCTCCTTGTTTTCCTTATTTCCGAATTAATTCATCAACGCCCACAAACTCATAGTCCGGGCCGTCCTGTCCTTCTATTTTGATATTCTCCAGCGTCAGCTTCGCCACATTTCTCGCAAACAGACCACGCTTCGTGCTCTTCGGCACGCCCTCGGACATGGCAGGCACGCCGCAGATGGGATTCTCCGCATAACTAAAGGAGATATTTTTCATGACAATCTCCTCGATTTTCTGCTCGGGAAGTCCGTCAAAAAACGCTGCCGCCACATGGCAGTTGGTGCATTCCATGTTCTCGAATACCATCTTCCTGATAGACGGGGTTCTGTCGTCCACAGGGTACAGTTCTCTTGACTGTACATAGGGTGTTCTTCCGTCCGGGTCGCAGAAATAAAAGGAATTCACCACAAGCGGAGTCATCACATGATCCAAATCAAGATTGCGGAAAATGATATTACTGATAATGGCATCCTTGCCTCTGCCCCTTCTGGTCTTGATGCGAAGTCCTCTGTCCGTGTGGCTGAAAATGCAGTCCTCCACGGTCAGGTTCACGATTCCCCCCGCCATCTCGCTTCCCAGAGTAACGGCGCCGTGACCATTCTCCATGAGGCACTGACGAATCATGATATTCTCGGAAGGCTTCTTATACTTTCTTCCCATGTAAATTTTCCCGCTCTTGACGGCAATGCAGTCATCCCCCACGGAGAAATGCACTCCCAGAATGTCCACATTTTTGCAGGATTCCGGATCGCAGCCATCTGTGTTCGGAGAATCGGCAGGATTCTTAACATACAAATCAACCAGCTTTAAATCCTCGCTGAAATACGGATGAAGTGTCCATGACGGAGAATTGCATACTGTGACGCCACTCAGGGTTACATTCTTACAGTTATTGATAAAGAACAGTCTGGGACGGAATACCTCTTTATATTTACGTCCCCACCAATCCTGTTTGGAGGCATTTCCATTGATGGTTCCCCGTCCGTAGATAACGACATCCTCCACGTTGATGCCGCAGATAATAGCGGTATAGGCATTTAAAGGGTTGCCCTCCCAGCTTCCCAGATTGTACTGGTCTGTCTCGTCATAGCTCTGGATGATACCGGGTAGTACAGGAAATTTCTCAGGCTCCGTAAAGGCCTTCAGTTCAGCCCCCTCTGCCAGTTCCAGTCTGAGATGACTCTTTAAGAACAGAGAAGTAATGCGGTATACTCCCGCAGGAATCAGCACGCGGCTGTTCTCAGGGCACGCCAGAATGGCAGTCTGGATAAACGGTGTGTCGTCCTGAACCCCATCTCCCTTTGCGCCAAATCTTTTCACATCCAGAGTCACAAATTCATAGTCTGTTTTGAAGACTGCTTCCCCCACCTTCGTCTCCCCGTCAAACACCTCTACCTTCTGAAGCGTGTCGGGAAGCAGGCCATTCAGAGAAGCAATCGTCTTTTCCGTCGTCAGAAGCACCTCTCCGTTTACGCAGACACGGTAAGGCTTTTTTGTATAGTAGCGGCCGCCGTCTTTAATCTCTATGACCGCACTTCTTGCTGTATTCATGATAAGAACGATTTCCATGACTCTCCTCCTACATATATTTCTGATATTTTTCAGCTAACAGCACATAAGTCTTTCCGGCGTGAGCGATTACCGCACGCATTCGGGCATCATCACCGGAGGCCTTTCCCTCTGCCCCGCCAAAGCTGCCGTCTTTATAATAGGAAGAAATTGTTTCCTTTACATCTGTCCTGAAAATGTCCACAAGCTCTCTGTAGTACTCGTAAAGCTGGGGTGTCACATTGTCAATGGCAGCAATCAGCATATCAAGAAACTTTACCGTCTCGCCGAGGCAAGCTGCTTTCCTCTGTTTTTCATCCAGCACACGAATCTGTGCCAGCAAATCAGGATACCCCGCCTCCTTGTTGCACTCCGTCTCAAAAGCTGCATACACAGGATAAACCCAGCGTGCCGCCTCATAGCAGTCGCTGTCCACCGATGATGTGTCGAATAACCCTTCCTCCGTTCTGGGAAGCTGCTTCAGCTTATCTGCCGCTTCCGTAAGCAGCGCCACGTCTCCCTGAGCGGCGGATTCCAACGCCTTTTTCAACTGTTCCTTCATTCTCTGCAATTCCTTTCAAAATTTATATTTATTTTACCATACAAGCTCCTATTTCCGCCATAGTTTTTCATAACAGCCAGCAGTTTAAGCCCGTGCCATTCAAAAAGCACCCCCACAGCCACGGATGCCGCAGCTGCAAGAGTGCTCGGTAAATTTACAGAGTCACGCCCTGCTTAAAGATTGCCATATCATGGAAGCCTGCTGCTTCGCTGCAAACCTTCTTGCCGGATGCAACCTCGACTACATAATTAAAGAGAGCTTCTGTCTCCTCCGCCATGGTCTTATCCTCCACCAGAACACCGGCGTTAAAATCAATCCAGTTTGATTTCTTTCCTGCCAGACGGGAGTTGGTGGAAATCTTCATGGTAGGCACGGGTGACGCAAAAGGCGTTCCGCGTCCGGTGGTAAACAGTACGATATGCGCTCCTGCCGCAGCCAGAGCCGTGGCAGCCACCAGATCATTTCCGGGTGCGCTGAGCAGATTCAGTCCCGGCGTTTTTACCGTCTCGCCGTACTGTAATACGCCTCTCACCTTCGCACTGCCCGACTTCTGGGTACAGCCCAGAGACTTATCCTCCAGAGTGGAAATACCGCCCTTCTTGTTTCCGGGAGAAGGATTTTCGTAAATGGTCTGGTTATGACTCTTAAAGTAATTCTTGAAATCGTTAATTAAATCGACAGTCTGGTCAAAAAGCTCCCTGTTGGCACAGCGGTTCATCAGAATCGTCTCTGCGCCAAACATCTCGGGCACCTCAGTCAGAATGGTTGTTCCGCCCTTGGAAATCAGCTTGTCGGAGAAACGTCCCACCAGAGGATTTGCCGTGATACCGGAAAGTCCGTCACTGCCGCCACACTTCATGCCGATAACAAGCCTGCTGACGCTGATTGGCTCTCTCTCGAACCCGGAGGCATAGTCAATCAGACCCTTAATGACCTCAACAGACTCCGCAATCTCGTCCTCGCATTCCTGAGCCACAACAAACTTGACGCGGTTCTCGTCATAATCACCTATGTAAGGCTTCAGCACATCAATGTTGCTGTTCTCACAGCCAAGTCCCAGCACCAGAACGCCGCCTGCATTGGGATGATTGATGAGGTCAGCCAGAATTTTTCTGGTGTGCTCCTGATCGTCACCCATCTGGGAACAGCCGTAAGGATGAGGAAATGCAATAACCTCCTCCACGGTGCCCTTTACAAAGGCATTTGCCTGCTTTGCGATAGCGGTTGCCACATTGTTCACACAACCGACAGTGGGAATGACCCAGATTTCATTGCGGACGCCGACCTTGCCGTCCGGACGGTTAAAGCCCATAAAGGTCGCATCCTCTGTCTTGACTTCCTCCACTTCGACAGGCTCATAGCTGTACTCCAGCAAATCACCCAGCGCCGTCTTGACATTGTGTGTGTGTATCCATGCACCGGCTTTGATTGCTTCCTTTGCATTTCCGATGCGGTAGCCATACTTAATCACATCTCCGCCCTCGGGAATATCACAAATTGCCATCTTATGGCCTGCGGGAATTTCCTCCAAAGCAGTAATGGCTTTTGTCTCTCCCTGCACCTCCACCTGAAGGCTCTCCCCTGCGGGAATGGGATTCAGTGCTACTACTACATTATCGTTATCGTTAATTTTTAAGAAATTCTGCATAATGCTGCCCTCATACCGTTTGTCTTAATGTCATCCAGATAAGCCACTACTGCATCTGTCAGACCGGGAACCTTGTTCAAATCCTGTCCGTGGAAATCCTCTCTTCCAAGATAGCTCGTCACAAAGGTTCTGGTATCCTTTCTGCAGTTATCGCGGAAGAACTCAAGGACAGGCATATCGTCCTTAATATTGTAGGCTTCACCGTTTCTGTTTCCGACTAACGCACCATCCTTAATCTCATCACCGCAGTAGAATGCCATCAGTGCTGCAATAGAGAAGGTCAGGTGTGCAGGAAGCTTACCAAACTTATCTACATAGCCAAGCAGGCTGGGAAGGCATCTTGCTCTCCACTTGGAAACAGAGTTTAAGGAGATAGCCAGCAGTGCATGGTCTACGTAAGGGTTGTTGAAGCGGTTCACCACCTCGCCCGCGAATGCCTTGAGCTCCTCCTCGGGAAGTGTCAGAGTCGGGATAACCTCATCGAAGATTGTCTTGTTCATGAAGTCACGGATGTCCTTATCCTCCATGGACTGTCTTACGATGTCGTTGCCGCACAGCCAGGAAGCAAGCACGAAGGAGGTGTGCGCACCGTTCAGGATACGAACCTTTCTCTGCTTGTAGGGATGATGGTCATCGGTAAATACAACGGGAAGTCCGGCACCGGGAAGGTCAAACTCCTTGCTGATATCCTTGTCGGACTCGATAACCCAAAGTGCGAAGGGTTCGCCCGTCACCATGATGCGGTCTTCATAGCCCAGCTTTTCCCACTCCTCAGCCTCGGTTGCACGAGGATAGCCGGTAACAATGCGGTCTACCAGGGTTGCGGTAAAGATACATGCCTCCTCAACCCATTTTTTAAATTCATCTGAAAGTCCCCAGTTTGCAATCTGCTGCATCACGCACTTCTTCAGCATGATGCCGTTGTCGTCAATCAGCTCAACAGGCAGCATCACAAGGCCCTTCGTCATGTCTCCCTTGAAGGTCTCAAATCTGTGATACAAGAACTTTGTCAGCTTTCCGGGGAAGGACTTGGGAGGATTCATTTCAAAGGAATCGCTCTCATCATATACGATACCGGCCTCGGTGGTATTGGATACCACGAATCTCAGAGTGTCAATCTCTGCAAGGCCCATATACTTCTCATACTCATTGTAAGCGTCAACCGCATCGGCAACACTGGTAACGATTCTGTTGATAATCTTGCCTTCGCCGTCCACATTTCCGCGAAGAGATACGGTATACTGGCAGTCCTGCTTGTGGAAGTTATCCAGATTACCGAAATTGATGGGCTTAATCAGAACGATGTCGCCATCAAACTTGCCCTGCTCATTGGCAATATCAATCATATAGTCTACAAATGCTCGAAGGAAGTTACCCTCTCCAAACTGCACTACCTTAATAGGTCTTTCCTTTTTTCCGGTCATTGTCTTGTTTAAAGCTTCCATTTTCCTCTCCTTCTGCCTGCTTTCTGCAGACTTTACGTTTGTTTCGTCCTGTTTTTCATGTACTTAAAATCAGCCCTCGTTTGGGCATAGTTTATGTAAGTACTTTCACAATTTATTTTACTTCCAAATCTTCCTTTCGTCAATATCAAAAAGTTGAAATATTTTCATGTTTTTTCACTATATTGACAAAACTCTACACTTATTTGTGAAAAAAATATCTTGAAAAAAAACACAGTGTTGGATATAATGCAATTAGAACTTTTTATGTAACTACTTACATTTCTTTTTTCCATAGCCAAAAATGTAAGGAGGACGAGGTATGCCTATGACCATATACGATATTTCCGAGAAGGCCGGGGTTTCTATCGCCACCGTCTCCCGCGTGTTGAACGGAAGCAGCAATGTCAGTGAAAAAACAAAGAAAAAGGTGCTGGATGTCATCAACCAGTACGAGTATACTCCCAACGCTTTCGCCCGCGGACTTGGCCTAAATACCATGAAAACCATCGGAATCATGTGTGCCGACAGCTCCGATTTGTACCTTGCTAAGGCCATCTACTATATTGAGCAGAAGCTGCGGGCCAACGGCTATGACAGCATTCTCTGCTGCACAGGCTACGAATTGGAAACAAAAACAGCATCCATGAATCTTCTGATTACCAAAAAGGTGGACGGCATCATTCTTGTGGGCTCCAACTTCATCTATGAAAAGGAAGCCGACAACAAATACATAGCAGACGCTGCTGCACAGGTCCCTGTCATGCTGCTGAATGCCGATCTGGATGTTCCCAATGTCTACAGCGTGGTTTCCGATGACTTCACATCCATGTATGAGGCAACCCTGCAGATGATTCAGACCGGCGTAAAGGATATCGTATACTTTTATAATTCCACCTCCTACAGCGGAAAGCGGAAGCTCGCCGGCTACCGGGCCGCCATGGAAGAAAAAAAGCTTTTATCCGGCGCAAATCTGCTCCAGTTCTACCACGGCTCCCACGAGAATATTCCCGCTATGACGGAGCACCTGAAAAAGCTCCATGAAAAGGGCTTAAAATTCCACGGTGTCATCGCCGCGGATGATTCTCTTGCACTGGCCGCCGTAAAATATGCCCGTGAGATGGGCTACAGAATCCCTGCGGATTTCTCCATTCTGGGCTACAACAATTCCATGCTGGCGGTCTGCTGCGAACCGGAGCTTACCAGTATCGACAATAAGCTGGAAACTCTGTGTCAGCATTTGATTACCACCCTTCTCGGCGTGCTGGGTGGCAATGAGATGCCGAAAAAGACCATCTTTTCCGGCGAAATTATCAAACGAGGCACCACCCGCTGAGTTTCACTTGGCAGTTTCATTCAATATAATAAACCATATTCTACAAACGGAGGGAAACAAAATGAAAGCATTTATGGACAAGGACTTTTTGCTGGAGACAGAAACAGCCAAGAAGCTGTTTCACGACTACGCAGAGAACACCCCTATTCTGGATTACCACTGCCACATCAATCCCAGAGAAATCGCCGAGGATCGTCAGTTTGACAATATCACTCAGGTATGGCTGGGCGGCGACCACTATAAGTGGCGTCTGATGCGTTCCTTTGGTGTGGACGAAAAGTACATCACCGGCGACGCTTCCGATTACGAGAAATTCTGCAAGTGGGCAGAGTGCCTGGGCAAGGCTATCGGCAATCCTCTGTATCACTGGAGCCATCTGGAGTTGCAGAGATATTTCGGTTACAACGGCGTTCTGAACAAGAACACTGCTGACGAAGTATGGAAAATCTGTAACGAAAAGCTTAACACACCTTCCATGAGCGTGCGCAATATCATCAAGCAGAGCAACGTTACCTTAATCTGCACTACCGATGATCCCATTGACTCTCTGGAATGGCATAAGAAGATTGCTGAGGACAAGAGCTTTGATGTAAAGGTTCTCCCCGCATGGAGACCTGACAAGGCAATGAATATCGAAAAGCCCGATTATCTTGATTATCTGGCTAAACTGGCTGACGCTGCAGGCGTTCCCGAAATCAATACCTTTGCCGCTCTGAAGGATGCTCTGAAAAAGCGCATGGCTTTCTTCGCTTCCATGGGCTGCAATGTATCTGACCACGCGCTCGAGTATGTTATGTACTATCCTGCAACCGATGATGAAATCGAGTCCATCTTCTTAAAGAGACGCAATAAGATGATTCTCACTAAGGAGGAGGAACTGAAATTCAAGACTGCCTTCATGCTGTTTGTCGGCAGAGAATACCACAAGCTTGACTGGGCTATGCAGCTCCATTACGGCTGTAAGCGCGACAACAACACGCTGATGTTTGAAAAGCTCGGTCCCGATACCGGCTATGACTGCATCAACAACTACGCTCCTTCCGCTCAGATGGCTGACTTCCTGAACGCGTTAATCGTAACCGATGAGCTGCCCAGAACCATTCTGTACAGCCTGAACCCCAACGACAATCAGTCCATCGGAACCATCCTCGGCTGCTTCCAGGATTCCTCTGCTGTCGCAAAAATCCAGCAGGGCAGCGCATGGTGGTTCAACGATCACAAGCCCGGCATGCAGGAGCAGATGACTTCTCTGGCAACTTTGGGTAATCTGTCCGGCTTTGTCGGAATGCTGACCGACTCCAGAAGCTTCCTGTCCTACACAAGACACGAATATTTCAGACGTATCCTGTGCAATATGATTGGTAACTGGGTTGAAAACGGTGAGTTCCCTGAGGATTATGATACTCTCTCCGAGATTGTAAAGGACATCTCCTACTACAACGCAAAGAGATATTTCAAATTCGATATCTAATAAAAAATAAGAGAACCCCGTGTGTGCAGCACGGGGTTCTTTCGTTATGAGAGAAAAGCTTTAGAGGAATATTTCATTCCTTTTTTTAGATTACATCAAATTCCCTTGTGTTTCTAATGTTTTTCTGTACAATTTACAGCAAAAACGCTGTTTTTTTGACAGAAATTATGATATAATGAGCGTTAGCGAGCGAGAACAGGCGCAGCATGTTCATCGCGAGCGGCGAATGGCGGTCACAAGCTATGCTTGTGATATAATGTACGCGGATAGAAAACCAAGCGACGCAGAATGCAGCATTTGGTTTTCTGGTATAAGCATATACAGTAGCTAAATTTAACACACCGAAAGGAATCTGTTATGCCGAATGACCTTGACAGAATTGTGATTGAAAAAGGGAAGCGTGGAGATTTTTCTCCGGCACAGTCCGATCATTATCACAACCACTACGAAATTTTTTACCTGAATGTCGGGAAATGCCGCTTCCTGCTAAAGGATACCGTTTATCAGCTGGAAAAAGGCGACCTGGTATTTATCTGCCCCGGCGATTTACATCACGCCGTATACACCTCCAATCCCTCCTGCGAGATTATCATGCTGTGTTTCAGAAAAGATGATTTAGACTGGCAGATGATGCAGCAGCATATGGCGGCGGGCACACGCATTTCCGAGCCACACTCCTTCATGGGAAGTATTCCCGTTCTCTATCAGGAAGAATTCGTCAATCTTCTGACGCGCATGCTTGCAGAATACGCACAGATTGATGAATATTCCGAGAGCTTTATGGCCTGCTATCTTCTGGAGGTGCTTCTGATGCTAATGCGCCATTCCGTCATGAACGAGGAAGAGCCTGATTTACTAAACTCCAGAGACGCCGATATTCTCATCGCCACAAAATATATATACAAGAACTTCAGAAAACCTCTGTCCCTGGAGGAGGTATCCGCCCAGGCAGCGCTCAGCCCCACCTATTTCAGCAAAAAATTCAAGCAGGTAACAGGAATGGGCTTTAAGGAATATCTGAACTTTGTACGCCTGAAGCACGCGCAGACCGCTCTGCTCACCACCAGCAATACTATTACAGACATTGCTCTGGAAAACGGCTTCAATGACAGCAATTATTTTAAGGATTTGTTCAAAAAGGTATACGGGAAATCTCCGAGAGAATTCCGAAAGTCCAAAAGCTAAGAGCCACAGCGCACTGCGCCGTGACTCTTTATTTTCAGGTAATTGCATCGATGTCCTTTGCCGTTCCCATCACCATGACACTCTCATCCTCTTCAAACACATGATCCGGATGCGGCAGAGGAAATATCTGATTCTCCTTCTTAGTTGCCAGAACGCTCACATGATATTTGGTACGAATGGACAGCTCTACCATGCTCTTTCCCAGCCATTTTGCAGGCACCGCAATCTCATAGATACCGATTTCCGGTGTCAGCTCCACATAATCGAAAATATTATCTGCACCAAACTTGGTGGCAAGCCGCTCTGCCACTTCACGTTCCGCATAGGACACATAATCGGCACCGTTTCTCAAAAGCAGCTTTTTATGCACATCTCTTGTCGCTCTCGCCACAATGTATTTACAGCCCAAATCCTTTAAAAGCACCGTAATTTCCAATACCGTCTGGAAATTTTCTCCGATTGCAATGACAGCCAGATCAAAATTGCTGATTCCCAGGGACTCCATAAAGCGTTCATCCGTCGCATCTCCAATCAGAATCTGCTGGATGGTTCCCACCATGTCATCCGCACGCTCCTCCCGGATATCGATTGCCAGTACCTCGTGCCCTCTCTCGAGAAATTTCTGTGCCATATGACGTCCGAAACGTCCCAGGCCGATTACTAAAATAGATTTCATCCCATTTCCTCTCATTCTTTTTTATCCCACCTGCACTTTTTCGATTGGCAGTTTGGAATTGGTCACTCCCTTTTCCGAAGAGAATGCCAGCAGCATGGTTATGGACCCGACTCGCCCGCATAGCATCAGGAATGCAAGCAGCAGCTTCGATACCATTCCAAGTCCCGGTGTGATTCCCAGTGTCAGACCTACTGTAGCCATAGCGGAGACAGACTCAAACAGCGTCGTGAGCATCGGCAGCCCTTCAATGGCTGAAATCAGGACGCCCACCGTCACTGTCAAAAGCAAGTACGTCATAAAGACACAGGATGCCGTTCTCGTTATCCCCTCATCCATCCGCCTGCCAAACATTTCAATGTTTTTCTTCCGGCGAAAGGTAGCAATAATACTGATGCATAGAATCCAGAATGTGGTTGTCTTGATACCTCCCGCCGTAGAACCGGTAGAGCCACCGATAAACATCAGGCATATCATCACAAACACGCTGCCTTCCGTCATCCCGGCAAGATCGATGGTATTGAATCCTGCTGTTCTTGCCGTCACTGACTGAAACAGACTTGCATGCAGCTTCTCCGACAGGGACAATCCGGCATACAGAGGCTGGTTCCATTCCAGCACTGCAAACACCAATGCGCCGATGATGACCAGGCTAACGCTGATGGAAAGCACCATTTTACTCTGAAGCTTCAGCCACTTGAACCGGAACTTCCGGCTGCCCAGATCATGCCAGACCGCAAATCCCAGTCCGCCGATAAAAATCAGGAGCATAATCACCCCGCACACATACCAGTTCCCCGCCATTCCCGTCAGGGAAGAAAATTCCCCCGATGTTCCTCCCATCAGGTCAAATCCCGCATTGCAGAAAGCTGATATGGAATGAAATACGGAAAAATAAATGCCCTTAGCAGGTCCAAATTCAGGAATAAAAGAAAAGCTCAGCAGGATGGCACCAATCGCCTCAATGATAACGGTTGCCAGCGCAATGAACTTCGTCATCCGGACAATACCGCCAATCTGGGGCGCGGAAATGGAATTCTGCATAATGGAACGCTGGTTCAAACCGATTTTTCTTTTTGTCAGCACCATCACCAGGATGGCAATGGTCATAAACCCCACACCACCTATCTGAATCAGGCTTAAAATTACAAGCTGTCCAAACAAAGTCCAGTGGGTATAGGTATCATACCGGATAAGGCCGGTCACACAGGTTGCCGAGGTTGCTGTAAAAAAACAATCCGACAGGGCCGTTCCACCGGGTCCGCGGGTTGCCGCAGGCAACGCCAGCAGAAGCGTCCCCACCAGTATAATGATAAGATAGCCGCTTAAAATCAGCTTCATAGGCGAAACATTCCGCCAGATACTAAATTTAGGTTTCACTTTTTCTCTCTCATCTTGAATTTTTATTTCTTCCGACAACAGAATTCTGTTTATCCTCAGAAAACAAAACCCCGTTACTGTAATATTCTATTACAGTTTCGAGGTTTTGTACATAGTTTTCACATATTTGCAGTTCAATACGCCTGCCTTAATATTCCTTTACCTTTTCTTCACCGGTCATAACGCGGATAGCGCCCTGTGCCAGAGCCAACAGCTCATCCTCGCCGGGATATACCGTAAACGGAGCAATCCATTCCGCTCTCTCCTTCAGCGCAGCCACAACATCCGCGCCGTATGCGATACCGCCGGTAACAATAATCCGGTCAACCTTACCGTTCAGCACGCAGGCCATGGAACCGATATCCTTGGAAACCTGAAGCAGGAATGCCTGCTTTGCTTCTGCCGCCTTCTCATCGCCCTCGTTGGCACGCTTTGTCACTTCACGCATATCGTTGGTCCCAAGATATGCATTGAAGCCTCCCTTGCCAATCAGCTTGCTGTACACTTCCTTCTCCGTGTACTTTCCGGAAAAGCACATCCGTACCAGAGCTCCGCAGGGTACGCCGCCTGCACGCTCCGGTGAGAAAGCACCGTCGCCGTCAAACGCACTGAACACATCAATCACTCTGCCGTTTTCATGTGCACCTACGGATACACCGCCGCCCATATGAACCACAATCAGTCTGAGGGACTCATAAGGCTTGCCGATTTCCTTTGCATATCTCTTTGCCACAGCCTTCTGGTTCAATGCATGGAAGATACTGCCGCGGGGAATTTCAGGCATGCCGGAATATCTTGCAATCGGCATCAGCTCATCAACCACCACAGGGTCAACGATATAAGCGGGAACCCCAATGGAGTCGGCAAGCTCTTTCGCCAGAATACCGCCAAGGTTGGAAGCATGCTGCCCCTGTACGCCTACCTTCAGGTCTGCAAGGAGCTCATCTGTCACCTCATATGTACCGCCGGGGATGGGTTTCAACATACCGCCGCGACCTACCACAACATCCAGACTCTTCAAGTCAAAGTTTTTGGATTCCAAAAGGTCAGTAATGATTTTCTTTCTGAAGTCCTTCTGGTCTACGATGGTTTCATACCGGGAAATTTCCTCGGTAGAATGTCTCAGTGTCTCTTCAAACAAAAGGGTTTCATCCTCAAATACACCGATTTTGGTGGAGGTGGAACCGGGATTGATAATCAAGCTTTTGATGGACATTTGTTTTCCTCCTGAATTTGTTTGTGTTATATGTTACGCCTGCGCCTACCACCCGTTATTCTTTTTCCTGAGACCTTTGCTGCGGAAAAAGAACACCGGGTGCTCTCGCAGGCTCAATTATGACACATTACATCTACTGGTTTTTCTTCAATTCCTCCGCAACAACTGCTGCCAATGCAATGGAGTTAACCTTCGTCTCGAAGGTGTCGGAACGGCTGGTCAGGATAACGGGAACCTTGGTTCCGGTCAGAATACATCCGTTCTTCACACCGGGCACCATATGTACAATTGCCTTATACACAAGATTGCCCGCATGAATATCAGGGAACAGAAGGATATCCGCATCTCCCTGAATCTTACGGTCTGTTGCTCCCTTGTGCTTTGCTGCCTCAGCATCAATTGCCAGGTCGAGAGAAAGAGGGCCGTCCACGATACAGCCGGTAATCTGACCTTCCTCGCACATCTTTGTCAACTCCGCCGCCTCGACAGTCACAGGCATCTTGGGATTCACTACCTCAACTGCCGCCAGAGGCGCTACCTTCGGTGTATCAACGCCGCATGCCTTACATACGGGAACGGTATTCTTAATGATATTCACCTTGTCCTCCAGAGTAGGATAAGTCATGAAAGCTACATCCGTCAAAAACAGCAGCCTGTCGATGCAGGGAATATCAAATACACAGACATGGGACAAAGGTCCGCCTGTTCTTAAGCCTACCTCCTTGTCCAGCACACTCTTTAAGAAGTTTTTGGAATCAACCAGACCCTTCATGTACATATCCACTTCGCCGTCGTGTGCCAGCTTCACTGCTTTCAGAGAAGCCTGAATCATATCCGGCTCATCAATGATTCTGTAGCCGGACAAATCCATATCCATGGAAGCGGCAATCTCTCTGATTTTCGCCTCATCGCCCACCAAAACCGCATCTGCGATTCCCTGAGCCTTTGCCTCCCGTACCGCCTCCAGCACTGCGGAATCCTGTGCTGCTGCCACGGCAATCTTTTTCATTTCACACTCTTTGACCTTATCCACAATCCTGTCAAAACCCTGTTTCATGCCTTGCTCTCCCTTTCTGTCCCATCGGACATTTTCTCTTTTTCCAAAGATTTGACACCCCTTCAAAAGCGTCAAACCACATCGTTAAAAGAATAACACACTCCACTACAAAATGCAATACCCTGACACGATTCCAAGCACTGCCGAAAGCAAAATAATAACAATGGGATGCACCTTTTTCAGAGCCAGAAGCAGCATGATAAGAAAGATGGCCGCAGAAACGGCAAAGGATACCGTACACAGACCTTCCATTGAAAACCCATCGGGGAAAAACACAGCGCTTCCTGTGGAGACAAGCGCCGCTCCAATCAATCCGATGACCGCCGGCTTCAGACCGGACATACAGCCCTTTACAACCTTGCTTTTCCGAAAGCGTTCAAAACATTTTGCCACAATCAACACAATGATAAAAGAGGGAAGTACCACACCCAGAGTCGCGCAGAAGGCACCGAAAACTCCTCCCGTCATCCGCCCCACATAGGTAGACATATTCACCGCAAAAGGCCCCGGCGTACTCTCACTGACCGCAATAAAGTTGATAATCTCCTCCATGCTCAGCCAGCCATGCTTTAAAACTTCCTCTTCCACCAACGGGAGCATTGCGTAACCGCCCCCGAAGGTAAAGGCTCCGATTTTCAGGAAAGTCAGAAACAGACTCAGATAAATCATGACTTTGCCCTCCTGTCCGCCAGAAGAGAGGCCGCAAGGCCAATGCAGGCACAGCCGATGATAACCACAAGCACATTCACGTCCAGGAAAGCCACACACACGAAGGAAAGCGCCATGATAACATAGGAAACAGCCGACTTCGGGCACTGACGATACATGGAAAACAGCGCTTTGGCAATCAACGCCAGTACTCCCGCACGGATTCCGCAAAACGCATATTGCACCGCCTTCAGATTTTCAAATTGCTCCAGCACAAAAGAAATAGCAAGAATAATCAAAAAGGATGGAAGCACTACCCCAAGAGTTGCCAGAAATGCTCCACCGATTCCGCAGACACGATACCCTACAAAGGTCGCTGCATTGATGGCAATAGGTCCGGGGGTGGATTCCGCAATAGCAATAATTTCCAGAATATCCTCATCGGAAATCCACTTGTGCTTCTCCACAATCTCCCGCTGAATCAGCGGAATCATGGCATAACCGCCTCCAAAGGTGAAGGCTCCGATTTTCAAAAAGGTTAAAAATAAGGTCAGAAGCTTCTTTTCTTTCATAAGAGCAGTGATGATATCTCCTTTAAATTATTTACCCTGGCAAAAAGGCACTTTTCCAACTCCTCGTCCGGTTCTGTCTGGTCCGGCACCATAACCACCTGACAACCCGCACGGTACGCCGAAAGCACGCCGTTGGGAGAATCCTCCACTGCCATACAATCCCCCGGTGCAAGCCCCAGCTGCCTGCAGGCATAAAGATAAATATCCGGCGCAGGCTTTCCCTGCTCCACCATAACAGCGCTGATTAGCGCGTCAAAATAACCGTACAGTCCGGTTTTTCTCAGATATTTCTCCGTGCGCTCCAAATCCGTAGCGGTGGCAATGGCTGTAGTAATACCCCTCTGCTTCAGCTCTGCAAGCAGAGCAATGGCACCCGGCTTACACCGGATGCCCTCTCTGTCCAGATATTCTTCCATCATTTCCTTCCGTTTATCTCGCACGGCAGTATAATCAAAATCCTCCCCATACCATTGCTTCAGCTGTGTGACGGCAAAGGGCCGTCCCAGACTCCGCATGGCAAGCGCCTGCTCATCCGTCATCGTATATCCGAATGCCGCCAGCGCCTTCGGCCAGAAAATCCGATAGTATTTCTCCGTATCTATCAGCGTCCCATCCATGTCAAAAATAACTGCCTGTATCATCGTATCTTCTCACATTCTGCCTTAAGCGGATTCGAATCACTTTGTCAACAAATATACTGCCACTTACCTAGGATGTCAACTCCTTCAAAAGTGCCGTGCATCCCTCCACCACATCGCGGTAGGTCGTCTCAAAGTCTCCCGTGTACCACGGGTCGGAAATATCTCTGTCCTTCCCCGCAAAGGATAACAGTTTGAATATCTTCTGTTCCGGGTCACCGCCCAACATGCGGTTCATATTCCTGATATTTGCAGAATCCATGCCGATGAGGTAATCGTATTTATCGTAGTCCGCTCTCGTCAGCTGCACCGCGCGCTTGCCGCTGCAATCGATGCCATGCTCCGCCAGCTTTGCCTTCGCAGGCGGATACACCGGATTCCCTACACCGTTCCAGATTTCCTCCGTGCTGGTAGCCGCTGATGCAATATAAAAGTTGTCGGAAAGACCCGCACGGGATGCCAGGTCTTTCAGGACGAATTCTGCCATGGGGGAACGGCAGATGTTGCCGTGGCAGAT
>JBJEJG010000060.1:0-3387 GCA_051877795.1 Acetatifactor sp. | reverse complement strand
GCACTTCCTCTTTATCCGCATAATCGCCTGTTCTTTTCCCGGAATCCATGCTCCAGCCCATAAACCTGCTTTCTCCCTCATCGGTTTCCCGGATAAACGCATTCTCCGGAAGATTACGTGGAATGTCATAAATCATAGGAAAATCTTCCATTTCACCTTCTGTTGCACCATTGCCGTCAAACCGGATAATATACCGGTTTGCTTCCCAATTTGCAAGCAGCGTGGCATTTTCCCATCCCATTTTAAAGGTATTTCCGCTTACTATGCTTCCTTCCCCGGTAAGTGTCCATCCGGTGAATGTATACCCGGAACGTACCGGATCTGAAATCTCTTTCTCTTCTTCGTACAACAGCCTGAACGCCTGATTGTCTGTGCTTCCGTTCCATCTTCCCCCATTCGGATTCACAAGAAGCGTGTACTCATTTCTCTGCCATTTTGCCGTCAATGTGGCGTTTTCTGCTCCCATCGTGAAGGTCGTTCCATTCATGCTGCTTCCTGATCCTGTAAGCGTCCATCCGGTAAAGGTAAATCCCTTGCGTGTAGGTGCCGCAATAGTCTTTGTCGTACCATAATTTAATGTAAATTTCTGATTGGATGTACTTCCGTTCCAGGTTCCCCCATTCGGATTTACCGTCAGTGTATAGGAATTTACCTTCCAGTTTGCCGTAAGCGTGGCGTTTTCTGCTCCCATCGTGAAGGTCGTTCCATTCATGCTGCTTCCTGATCCTGCAAGCGTCCATCCGGTAAAGGTGTACCCGGTACGTGCCGGTGCTGCTATGGTTTTTGTATCCTGATACAAAAGTTTGAACGTCTGATTGTCTGTGCTTCCATTCCAGCTTCCCCCATTCGGCTTGACCGTCAGTGTATACTCATTTTTCTTCCAGCCTGCAGTAAATGTTACGGTTGCTTCTGAAGCATCTTCTTTTTCTAATGTACTCCGAAGATTTTTAAACCATATGAATTGTGCTCCAATGCTGCAGGATTCCACTCCATATGCCGAGTTTACATTCGAATAGGAATTTGTTGTACTGTAATAATGACGATCCTTATTCTCATTTATATCTTTGTCATTCATGCCGGTTATTGTCCATCCGGTGAATGTATGCCCCGTGCGCATGGGCGGCGTCACAGTAAATGATGAGTTATAGGTTGCCTTTGCCGGATAGCTTCCGCCGTCAGCTCCTGCTCCACCGGCAAAGTCATAAGCAAGGTTGTACTGGATGTATTCATACTGCGCCTTTAACGTGGCATCCATGCTTCCCATCGTAAACATTTTTGTTGATGCATCAAATGTAGTGGTACTTCCGGATGCCGTACTGAAATTCCACTTGGTGAACTTCTTTCCCACCTGCGGCTGAGGTTTGGCATCTAAAATGGTTCTTGCCTCTCCCTCCACATATTCAAATTTCTGTATCGCGGTTGAATTTTCCCAGGTTCCTCCGTTTGGATTCACTGTGAGAAGGTGTTCGACATTAATTGGCAGTTTAACATTCTTTACCTTTCCGACGTTCCCGGCTCCATCGACAGCCACCACATGAAGGTAACGCTGCGTTTTGTCAACCGTATAGCTGATTTTGCCGTCATTGCTCTTTTTTCCATCCTTTATGACGGATGCTTTATCGTTTTCGCTTTCCGTATCAATAAGATACTTGTAATAGCTTACCCCGGTTGCTACTGTCGTGGATGCTTCCTTTGACTGCGCAACCTTTGTATTTTTTTGGGTATCATTCTTTTCGTATGCTTCTACATAATAAGTATATGCAGTTCCATTATCTTCTGCAGCACAGGTGAGTGTTGCTTTTGTTCCGCTCCGTGTAATGGAAACTGACGGTTTTTCCGGTTCTGCCTTATCCTTTGCGCTCGGATCAGTAAACGTTCCTTTGTTAAAAAGTAACTGGTTACAGTAAAATGTCAGATTTGCAAGGATTTTCTGCTCGTCAGTGCTGGTATCGTCATTGGAATGCCCCGTCTGGATCACAGCACAGTTATTTCTTGTCACAAGGAAATACGCTGGTGTCTTTCCATCCGCGCATGGAAGGGAAAACTTTAGCCATGTTCTTGTACTGGAGAGGGAAGAATCGTAGACAGCTCCCAGCGTATGCGATAGCTTTCCATTCAAGCTGATTTTTGTATCCTCATCCCCCAGATCATACGGGTAACGGTTGAATAAGCCATCATGCTCCACTGTCACATACATATTAGCAGCCATTTTACTGGGCTTTCCAAGTGCTCCCTCATTTACGATTTTTACACCTGCCTTTTTTGCCAGATCATTAAAATAATTGTGATACGTGTTTAAATCAGAGGCTGTCTTGATATGGTATCCGGTCCACATCTCCTCCGGTACACCGTTGGCATTCGTGTAAGTTGACCGCTCCCCGTAGCTGATATCCGAGTTATACAGATTATTCACAAGGACATCGTGCCCGAAGATTACACCGTTTCCATCTTCGATAAACGGAGATACTGCATTATATCCAGTTCTGTTCAATGCTCCAGAAATTCCCCCGCTCACATATACATTTGAGCCGTCCTTTCCGTTGACATAGGCATGACCACTCAGCTTATTACCATCATTAAATCCAAATACAACAACATCATAATTCCACTTTCCACTGCTTTTTTTCAAGATTTTGGATGCATTCTCATTAAAATCCCCCAAAGAGCACGCAGTAATGCTTAACAGTCCGTCACTGTGAACGTCCTGCTTTGTCCCATCTGTCGTTGAACCATTGCTGTTTACCACCTTGAAATCTCTTACGATGTTTACAGTCTCACCGGTGGACTTAGTGACAGCCGGGAGTTTCTTCAACCATTTGAAATAACGTTTCTGGTTTGAAGTAGAACCGCTTTCATCATTTGGATAGATGTTGAGTACACGGATTTTATCTACATTCTCATAATCAATCCCTACGGTGATGCTGTCACTTTCTCCTTCCTCTCTACGCCATACTCTGAAATACTTGTCCTGGTAATCGTAGGAGTCCTTCCAGCTTATTTTTGCCTTTCCCTGGCCAGTCGTGATTGCTTTTACGGTAATATCAAAATTTGATGCTGCTTCACAAGTGTTTGCGAGTCCACAAACCAAAAAACTGATCATAAACAGCAGCGTCACGATTCTGAAAAATTTATTTTTTCTCATATATTTCCCTTTCTGAAAAACAGCCCGTCCTTTGACTTTGCAAAAGACGGGCTGCTTTTTGTTTGACACATTGGAACGGACGTGTTATGGATGTGTCTTAATTCCAAACCGCGTAATATGCCAGATCCTGCTCCGCCGGCACGGAAAAGTCTGCCAGATAGTCGTTGCTGTCCTTCCAGCCCGCAAATGTTTTTCCATCTGCAGAAGGATCTTTCGGTACTGTCACATTCTTTCCGGCATCTACC
>JBJEJG010000059.1:0-3401 GCA_051877795.1 Acetatifactor sp. | reverse complement strand
GGAGCAAAGGGGTCAGCAAATCAACAATCGCCAGAGGCGAAACATGTAGAGCACAGGAGGCTCAACAAAGCATGGAACATGAACTGAAGGGGATAAGGTATCAGTCTGAGAAATATGCAAAACTGACAACGCTTATCAACCGTGTCAACGAAGAAAGTTTGAAAGAAGCTCACTGCCAGCAGAAAACGGGAAAGGCAGTAGGCATAGACGGAATGACAAAGGAAGAATACGGAAGAAATCTGGACGAAAACATTGATGAGTTGATAGGACGGATGAAGAATTTTAAATATATTCCACAGCCAGTACGTCGCACCTACATTCCAAAACCTAATGGGAAAATGCGTCCACTAGGAATTCCTGCATATGAAGACAGACTGGTACAGAGTGTGATGGCAGAGATATTAAATGATGTCTACGAGCCACGATTTCTGGATTGTTCCTATGGATTCAGACCGAATCGAGGAGCGCACGATGTTGTGAAATATATCAACCAGACCATTATGACCAAGAAAGTGAATTATGTTCTTGACGCGGACATCAAAGGATTCTTCGACAACCTTGACCAGAAGTGGCTTATGAAGTTTCTGGAGCATGATATTGCAGATAAGAACTTTCTGCGATATGTAAGCAGATTTCTCAAATCTGGAATCATGGAAAATGAAACAATACTGGAAAGCGACAAGGGAACACCGCAGGGAGGACAGATTTCGCCAATACTTGCAAACGTATATTTACACTACGTGCTTGACCAATGGTTCGAGTTAGTGCTAAAGAAATACGCAAAAGGTGAAATATATTATGTTCGATATGCAGATGATTTTCTGATGCTGTTTCAATATGAAGAAGAAGCGGTCAGAGTACTTGAATTACTACGAACACGGCTTGCTAAATTCGGACTGGAAGTGGCAGAGGATAAGACCAGAATCTTGCCGATTGGGCGCTTCAAAGGGACGAAGGAAGATTTCGACTTTCTGGGATTCACATTCTTTAATACAAAGACAAGGGGCGGAAAATACCGTCTGGGAGTAAGGACCAGTAAGAAGAAACTGAAAATGAAGAAGCAGACAGTGAAAGCATGGCTTGTGACTAGGCTGACGAAACCAGTTGCAGACACAATGAAGTTAATCAACCGTTCGTTAGCAGGACATTACAACTATTATGGAGTAAGTGGGAATTTTCATGCGATACAGGGGTTCTGGAAATATGTGAAATATGCAACATATCGAATGCTAAATCGCAGAGACCAGAAAGGAAAATTCAAATATACAAAGTTTCTCCGAGTATGGAATTATTATGTGAAAGAACCACATTTAACTACAGATATTTGGAACTGGAAACCGATGTTGGTTTGAAGAGCCGTATGCGGGAAAACTGCACGTACGGTTCTGTGAGGGGCAGTAGGCAAGCCTTTCACATTGAATTTATATGAAAGGAGTGTCGAGACTGTCTACTCGACGGAGTACATTAAAATGGTTAAAATTATTGCGGACAGTACCTGTGATCTGTCGCAGGATCTGCTTATAAAATATGACATATCCATCCTGCCGCTTCATGTTCTTCTGGGGGAAGAGGAGTATCTGGATGGCAGGACCATCACACCGGATAAAATATACGAATGGTCAGATGCGCATAAGACTACACCTAAGACCTCGGCGCCATCCTTAACGGAAGCGATGGAACTTATGAAGCCTTATGTGGAGGAAGAAAGAGAAATCGTGTGTTTTTCTATTTCTGATGAAATGTCCACTTCCGGCAATGTGATGCGGCTGGCGGCAGCAGAGCTGCAGGCAGAACATCTGGTAACGGTCATTAATTCTGCTAATCTGTCCACCGGAATCGGACATCTTGTAATAGAAGCAGCAATTTTTGCACAAAATGGTTTTAAGGGAAAAGAAATTGAAAAGGAAATAGAAAAGCTAAAGCCTCGTGTACGTGCCAGCTTTGTCGTGGATACCTTGACGTATCTTCACAGAGGAGGCAGATGCAGTAGTGTGGCGGCACTGGCCGGAAGTGCGCTAAAGCTTCATCCGAAGATTGTTGTAGAGAATGGACGGATGGAGGCTTCCAGGAAATACAGAGGAAAAATAGATCACGTGATTCTTTCCTATGTTCATGATATGGAAGCAGAATTGAAAGAGGCGAAAAAGGACAGGGTCTTCATAACCCATTCCGGTTGTTATGAAGAGGTTATTGCTTCCGTGCAGTCTTATCTTGAGAAGCTGCATATTTTTGATGAGATTCTGATAACCAGAGCAGGCGGTGTGATTTCCAGCCATTGCGGCCCGGGAACATTGGGCGTGTTATTCATTACGAAAGAGTAATCCTTGTACATTGCCTTGTCATTTGATGAATAAAATGATATATTGAAAAGGCAAAGAGGCATAGTAGATAATTTACTGTGCCTTTTTTCTTTTTATTTACGTGTATAAGGAGCCGATGATGTGGCTGTATGGAGGTAGCATATGAATTTATTTGATATTATAGGGCCGGTTATGGTTGGGCCGTCCAGTTCCCATACCGCAGGCGCAGTTAAGATAGGGTATGTGACAAGAAAGCTGATGGGACAGCCCATTGCATCCGTTAAGATTTTGCTGCACGGATCTTTTCTGGCGACGGGGAAAGGACATGGAACGCATTTTGCCATTGTAGCCGGGTTGTTAGGTATGAAACCGGATGACACCCGTATTCCTGAAAGTCTGGAATTGGCAGAGGCTGCGGGTATGCACGTGGAATTTGGTAAGATTGACCTGGGAGAGCGGCATCCGAATTCCGTGGAACTGATTCTTGAGGGAGTAAATGGAAGAACACTTACGGTAGTGGGGGAATCTATAGGAGGTTCGTTGATCAACATAGCCAGTGTGGATGGTCTGGAGGCTAATTTCTCAGGGGAATATCCGACGCTGATTGTGCATAATCTGGATCAGCCCGGACATGTGGCAGAGGTAACCAGTATGCTGGCGCACAAGTCGGTGAATATTGCAACGATGCAGTTATATCGGGCTTCCCGGGGCGGTAATGCGGTTATGGTCATTGAATGTGACCAGGAGGTTCCCAAAGAATCGATACAATGGCTGGAGCATTTGGAAGGTGTAGAAAAAGTGACTTATTATAGTCTGCAAGAAGGAGAAGAAGGATAATGAGTTTTGCCAGATTAAGTGAAATTATAGAGTTGTCAGAGGAGCAGAAGGTGCCATTCTGGCAGGTTATCCTACAAGAGGATATGCGGGAGCGGAATGTGACCAGGGACGACTCCATGCAGACCATGCAGTCTATGCTGGAAGCCATGCAGGAGGCAGACCGCACATATAATCCCGAATTAAAATCAGCCAGCGGTCTGGCCGGAGGAGATGGTGCCAGACTGGAGCAGTATCGGAAAAAGAAAAACCGCTTGTTAGGAGATT
>JBJEJG010000058.1:0-3420 GCA_051877795.1 Acetatifactor sp. | reverse complement strand
ACCAGAATAATGTCCGGTCCTATTTGTCTGATGTCTTTAAAAGGTATGACAATATTTGGCTCGCAGTTTAAAAAGCTCAGTACCTTGTTACAGCCCGGCACTATGATTTTACAGATACAACCGCTGCACTCGTCAAACTCCAGATCACAGACTCTCCCCAGCTTTTTACAATCCTTGATATTGATGACATCCTTACACTTCAATTCCGAAAACAGCATAGAATTTCACCTTTTCCTTTATTTCCATACTATATGATGCATAAGCCCGGTTCAGACCAAAAACAGGCATTGGCAAAAGAATATTTTTTTCATACGGGTACATACTACAACTAACCGAAAATCCACAGAATAACAGAAAGAGAGATTTGTCAAATGACACAGGGAAAAGTTGAAATCTGCGGCGTAAACACCTCAAAACTGCCACTGCTGAAGGCGGAAGAAAAGGAGCTTCTTTTTCAGCAGATAGAAGCCGGTGATACCAAGGCAAGGGAGGCCTATATCGAAGGCAATCTTCGCCTTGTTCTAAGCGTTATCAAGCGGTTTTCATCCAGCAACGAAAATGTAGACGACTTGTTTCAAATTGGATGCATCGGCCTGATTAAGGCCATAGATAACTTTGATTCTTCTCTGAATGTAAAATTTTCAACCTATGCTGTGCCCATGATTATAGGGGAAATCAGACGATTCCTGAGAGACAACAGCAGCATCCGTGTCTCCCGTTCCCTGAAGGACACTGCCTATAAGGCAATCTACACCAGAGAAGCCCTGACAAGAAAAAATCTGAAAGAGCCGACCATCGAGGAAATTGCAGGAGAAATCGGCGTTTCCAAGGAAGACATCGCCTATGCGCTTGATGCCATTCAAAACCCCATGAGCCTCTACGAACCAATCTTTACCGACGGAGGCGACACACTTTATGTGATGGATCAAATCAGCGATAAAAAAAATAAAGAGGAAACCTGGGTGGAGCATCTCTCCCTGAGTGAAGCCATGAAACGCCTGAATCCAAGGGAACACGAAATAATTTCTCTGCGTTTTTTTGAGGGCAAGACGCAGATGGAGGTCGCTGAGGCAATCGGCATTTCCCAGGCTCAGGTCTCCCGTCTGGAAAAAAATGCGCTGAGAGTTATGCGCTCATACCTTACCGCCTGAGCTTCCCTTTTTTACCCACCGTAGAAACCGGAACAGGAAATATCCGATAATCGTCCCCAAAATATTTGTCAATATGTCATCTATCTGGAATACCCCCCGCCCTGTGGCCAGCTGAAGACTTTCTATTCCCATGCTGGTCAGGGCACCCACCATGGTACACCGAAAGAACCCTCTCACACCCGGAAATGCCCAGCAACACAAAAAACCATAGGGAATAAAAAGCAGTACATTCTCTACCACATAAGCATTGTTTCTATCATTAATTCCCCAGGTTGAGAACAGTTCCAAATCTATGCCAGCTCTGCTTCCATTCTCCCTTGACAGAAAAGTAATGCTCATCATCACCGCCGCATAGATACAGAATGCAACTATCGGCGCGGAGGATGACTCCGTTTTTTTTCCTCTTCCCACCCTGGCAAGGATTCCGGCAACAAGCACCCCCAGCGGAATCCCCGTTATCAGTCCCCATGGAAGGTACTTAACCATGGATGCCATATCTTTATAAACATATTTCATCATAATCAGTAATTATCCCACTTATCACCGGCGTTCTCCCATTTTTCCTTCTCCTGGAACAGCCTGTCATTCATCCACGCTACCGCGTCCACTACCCCATCTTCACCGAACAGAAACTCAGCGCTCTCTTTTTTATCAGCCGGCGTCGAAAAAAAATTAAAAGGCTCCGGCCAGACGGTAACGCGCAGCTTTTTTTCTCCGGCCTCCCCGGTGACTCCCTCCAGACGGTAACGCATTCCCTGATGGCAGCCTGTAAATTCAGTCTTTTTTAAATATTCCATGGACAATATATCATCACGTTTAATCATAAGTTTTTTCACCTGCGGCACTTCCTTGTCTGCTTCGCAGACGGTTTGCTCGTTAATGGCGCATGAAAAACAAATGTCTGCTTCGCAGCCGCTTGTTTTGTTCTTGTTTAAAACTCGCAAACCCGCGCCTGCGACGCTCCTTTGTCTGCTTCGCAGACGGTTTGCTCGTTAATGGCGCATGAAAAACAAATGTCTGCTTCGCAGCCGCTTGTTTTTCATATGCGCCAATTACATTATATATGATTCTCCTGCACTTTGCCAAGGCTAAATATGGTTGCTCATCTCTTTTTTCAGCTGGCGCATGATTTTTTTCTCCAGTCTGGAAATGTAGGACTGGGAAATGCCCAGCAGAGAGGCTACTTCCTTCTGTGTCATCTCCCGGCCTTCGCTGTTTCCGAGTCCAAATCGCAAATTGATAATCATCTTCTCTCTGTCAGAAAGCTTGCTGATAGCTCCAAGCAGCAGCTTTCTTTCTACCTCATTTTCCAAATCCCTGTAAATCACATCCTCGTCCGTTCCCAGAATATCCGACAAAAGCAGTTCGTTGCCATCCCAATCCACATTCAGCGGTTCATCAATAGACACCTCCAGCTTGGTTTTGTTGTTCCGCCGAAGGTACATCAGAATTTCATTTTCAATACACCTGGATGCATAGGTGGCCAGCTTAATGTTCTTTTCAGGATTGAAGGTATTGATGGACTTGATAAGTCCAATGGTTCCAATGGAAATCAGATCCTCCACTCCGACTCCGGTATTGTCAAACTTCTTTGCTATGTACACCACGAGCCGCAGATTATGCTCAATCAGGATGGCCTTTGCCTCCGCATCTACCTCCGTACCCAGATCACTGATTACCTGGCTCTCTTTGTCCACCTCCAAGGGCGGCGGAAGCACCTCCGCACCTCCTATATAGTGTATTTCTCCTTTTCGACGCAGCAGAATATTTTCTCTGCGTATCATCTTAAATTGCATCTTTCCCGGCATTGCCACTTTCAGAATCATATGTCCTCACATTCTGCCGTTTTTGCGGCCTCCCCTTCCTGCTCTCTGCAAGGAGCATAGGGTTCACTATCATTTTTACGGACTCTCCGCCTGCACTCTGTGAGGGGTGAAGCCCCTCCTGACTGACAGCAATATAGATATCCCTGAATTCTTTTTTCACTCCGTCGATTTCCAGACACAGCTCCGGGAGCAGATACCCATTCATAATTCCGCGGCTCTTACCGATGCTGTGGTATGGAATCGCCCGAAAACCCTGCACACTGTTTTTCCACAGGCCCCGAAACACCTTTTCCTCCACCACGGAAACCGGCTTTCCGCTAATCGGCTCAATCAGACTGTTTCCTGAATCAATCAGTGCTGTCACCGTCATACTTGCCCCCTCTCTTCGCAAGGTAGCACGGCACAGACAGTTTTCCTCACCTCTCCCCGGTAAAAATCTTTCA
>JBJEJG010000057.1:0-3424 GCA_051877795.1 Acetatifactor sp. | reverse complement strand
TATGTATCAAATTGATTATGGGACACAGTATGAAAAACGACACCACCAAGGGAACCTACACCCATAAGACTTTAGAAGAACTTCTTACAGAAGTAAACAAGATATAAAACAATCAATCAAGACTGATTGCTGAATACACTTATGATGTTTCTTTTGATAAACATTACACTCATATTCAGCCTGAATCATCTTGATAAGCACCGGATGGAAATGCTTCAAAAACATCCAAAATCAGAAAAAACGAGTGTATACCACCTGTATATCACTTGTGTACCACGTGTATATAACGACCTCAAAATAACGTAAATTATCTTCTATTTATGAATATTCTGACAATTCGCATGTCCATCAATACATAAAAGAAAAGTCCCAGAAATTCAACATTTCCAGGACTTCTCCATATCATCCTTATCTTAGAATTCAGCTATTAAACGATTCCCTGAGCTGTCATAGCATCAGCAACTTTCAGGAAGCCTGCAATGTTAGCGCCTGCCACATAGTTGCCTTCCATACCGTACTTCTTGGCAGCATCATCCAGATTATGGAAAATATTTACCATAATATTCTTTAACTTTGCATCAACCTCTTCAAAGGTCCAGGAAAGTCTCTCGCTGTTCTGGCTCATCTCCAGAGCGGAGGTTGCTACACCACCTGCATTGGAAGCCTTGCCGGGGCAGAACAGAACACCGTTCTTCTGGAAATATTCGGTGGCATCCATGGTTGTAGGCATGTTAGCGCCTTCTGCTACTGCGAAGCAGCCATTTGCAACCAGTGCCTTTGCGTCGTCCAAATCCAACTCATTCTGCGTTGCGCAGGGAAGAGCAATATCACACTTCACCGTCCATACGCCGTGCTCTCCGTTCTTCTTCTCATGATACTGTGCACTGGGTCTTGCAGCAGCATACTCAGACAGTCTTGCGCGCTTAACTTCTTTTACTTCCTTCAGCAGTGCCACATCGATTCCCTCAGGATCATAAATCCAGCCGGTAGAGTCGGAGCAGGTTACAGGCTTAGCCCCCAGCTGCTGTGCCTTCTGAATCGCATAAATTGCAACATTGCCCGCACCGGATACAGCAACCGTCTTACCCTTGATGTCTTTGCCATTGCACTTTAACATCTCCTCAGTCAGATAGAGCAGTCCATAGCCTGTTGCCTCTGTTCTGGCAAGGGAGCCGCCATAGGAAAGACCCTTGCCGGTGAGAACACCCTCATAAAGTCCGGTCAGTCTCTTGTACTGTCCGTACATATAGCCAATTTCTCTTGCACCGGTTCCGATATCTCCGGCAGGAACATCCGTATCGGCACCGATATACTTATACAGCTCTGTAATAAAGCTCTGGCAGAATGCCATTACCTCTCTGTCAGATTTGCCCTTGGGGTCAAAGTCAGATCCGCCCTTGCCGCCGCCAATGGGAAGTCCGGTAAGAGAGTTCTTAAAAATCTGCTCAAAGCCCAGGAACTTGATAATACCCAAATTTACGGAAGGATGCAGTCTCAAACCGCCCTTGTAGGGTCCGATTGCAGAGTTAAACTGCACACGGAAGCCGTTGTTTACTTGTACCTGACCCTTGTCATCCACCCAGGGTACACGAAACAGAATCTGTCTCTCGGGAGTAACCAGTCTTTCCAGAAGAGCATCCTTGCGATACTTCTCCTCGTTAGCCTCAATTACCACACGCAGAGACTCCAGAACCTCTTTCACTGCCTGATGAAACTCAGGCTGTGCGGGATTCTTGGCAACCACCAGATCAAACACCTCATCAACATATGACATTGCTTATGTCCTCCTTAAATTTAGTATGTGAATACTTGTATACATGCTCAGGTGAAAAAAAAGCACAGGACATATATCCTGTGCTTGCGACACCTTTGTCCACAGAGTATTATAAACCAAAGGGCTCAATTTCTCAACACACTTCAACCCGTTAAACCGTAAAAGTTTAATGTGATTTTTTATACAATTTGCACAATATCCTGCACCTGTACTGTGCAATATGCGCTAAAACGCATTTTAGGCCGTCATATTGCTATAAATATTGTTTTAATCGCTCTACATTTCTTTCTTCCAGTTCAATCAGCTCCTTAGCCAGATTCACCGGCCGTTCTCCTGCCTCCTCATTGTGCTTCAGTACCTTTTCCATCTCCAGTATTCCATTGGTACTTCCCTTAATCATCAGCTCTGCGATATGTCCGGTACTGGTGTTTAACATGGTATTATAATGAATCCCCGTCCGCAGCATGGCATCCGACATAACATTGCTCTTGTATCCTTCCGCTTTTGCCTCAATCAGCTGCTTTGTCGCTTCATTGTATAGTTCGGAATACTTTAGAGACTGTCTGGACAACTGCATAGCAAGCGCTTCATCATGCACAACATCAGATATGGTGTCAATCGCTTTCATTCCCATTCCCGCATTTTTCTGTATCTCTCTGTATATTGTAACTTCCTGTGATGTCATATCTGCCTCCGAAACCAATAATTTTTCATCAAAAAAGCCCTTCACACTCTCATGTAAAAGGCTTTCCCACTTTTTCAATTTTATTCAAAAATCTTTTACGCGTAAAACTCTTATGCATGCAGCTACTGCTGTGTCACATAATCCGACTTCACATAACCTACCTGTCCGTTATATTTTACCTTACACCAGCCGTCCTCATTTGCCAACAATTCAAGGCTTTCTCCACCCGCAAGCACACCGAGACGCTCTGCCGTCTCGCTGGCCGCAGAACGCACATTGATATTGGTACTGGCAATGACAGTACCAATAACATTCTGCCCGGCAGCACTCTCTGCCATCTGAAGATACTCAGACTTGATATATCCTTCCTTTCCCTCATAGACAATCTTGGTCCAGCCATTTACACGAACCTCCTGTACCTCGACTGTCGTTCCGCCCGATACCTTGCCGAGCTTATCTGCCTGTTCGCTGTCGGAGCTTCTGACATTGACAGTCGTTGTAGCAGTTGCATACTGCGGACCGCTTTCTGCCGGTTCTTCCTCCTGCGGCTGAGGCTGCTCTTCACCGCCTGCCTCGCTGCCGTTCTGATTCTCCTCCGGGACCTGTCCTTCTTCGGAAGAATTTTCCTTAGCCAGTGTCGTACCTACTGCTGTATTCACCTGAGTGCTCAGTTCCTGCATATAAGTCAAAAGCTCCGGATGTGCTGTCACGACCTCATTATATTCCACATTCACACGATTATAGAGTTCCACCACATCAGCCTGTGTACTGACCTCAGTGATATAATCATTTACCTCATCCGATAATTCGCTGGTATTGATATAAAATCCCCTCTCTTCATCCTGACAGATATACCACGCCTGAAAACCGGGAACCTCCTCCTCATGATTAACAAACACAAGCTTATAATAAACATACGCCACCGTCGAGCCGTCCTCCGGTCCGGGCTTCGTGTAAATTTCAAG
>JBJEJG010000056.1:39387-66125 GCA_051877795.1 Acetatifactor sp. | reverse complement strand
ATGTGTCGTGATGACACGCTTGGTGTCATATACAGGGCTATCGCCAAGCGGTAAGGCACAGCACTTTGACTGCTGCAGACGCTGGTTCGAATCCAGCTAGCCCTGCTGTTTTTTTGTATATATATTATATTTGTATGGGATATTAGCTCAGTCGGTAGAGCACTTGACTTTTAATCAAGGTGTCGGGGGTTCGAATCCCCCATGTCTCATTACAGTCCCTTGTTATCCAACAAGGGATTTTCTATGTTCAAAGAAAGGATTTTGGCTATGTCAGAAGAAAAAGTAATGCAGCCTGAGAATAAAATGGGGGTCATGGCGGTAGACAAGCTGCTGCTTTCTATGTCTCTTCCCATGATGATTTCCATGCTGGTGCAGGCATTATACAATATAGTGGACAGTATCTTTGTGTCTAAGATTAATGAGTATGCTCTGCGTGCTGTGTCACTTGCTTTCCCGATTCAGAGCCTAATGATTGCAGTGTCGGTGGGAACAGCGGTAGGCATGAATGCGTTCCTTTCCAGAACCCTGGGTGAGAAAGAGTTTGAAAAGGCAAATACCATTGCCGCGAACGGTATTTTTATTGAATTAATCAGCTATATCGTTTTTGCACTGGTGGGGCTTTTTGCCAGTGAACCCTTCTTTGCGAGCCAGACCTCCATTTCAGAGGTGCAGGAGTATGGCACTTCCTATCTGACCATCTGCTGTGTAGCGAGTATCGGTATTTTTATGCAGACTACCTTTGAACGACTGCTGCAGTCAACCGGAAGAACCTTCTACGCCATGATTACGCAGGGAGTAGGAGCGATTACTAATTTGATTCTGGATCCGATTTTGATTTTTGGATTGTTTGGCATGCCAAAGCTGGGAGTTGCCGGTGCGGCGGCGGCTACGGTTGTTGGGCAGATTGCAGCTGCGATTCTGGCAATTATCTTCAACCTGAAAGTAAACAGGGAGCTTCGTATTTCCTTTAAAGGCTTCAGACCAAACGGAGGATTGATTGGACAAATTTATAAAGTAGGTGTCCCTTCCATTGTCATGCAGGCTATCGGCTCTGTTATGACCTATGGCATGAATCTGATTCTGGAAGCGTTTGGCGCAGCACAGACTGTGTTTGGCATTTATTTCAAACTCCAGAGTTTTATATTTATGCCGGTGTTTGGATTGAACAACGGTATGGTGCCGATTATTGCTTACAATTATGGTGCAGGCAACAGAGAGCGGGTTGTAAAGACGATGAAGAGCAGTATCAGGTATGCTGTGTGTATTATGCTTGCAGGACTTCTGGTGATGGAATTGATTCCCGGAACGCTTATCGGGCTTTTTAATGCAACAGATGAGCTTTTGACAATCGGTATTCCGGCCTTGAGAATCATATGCCTGAGTTTTTGCTTCGCGGGCTACTGTATTGTTGTGGGAAGCGTGTTTCAGGCACTGGGTAACGGCGTCTACAGCATGCTTGTTTCCATTGCAAGACAGCTGTGTGTTCTCTTGCCGGTGGCATATCTGCTCTCCCTGAGTGGAAATGTGAATCTGATCTGGTGGTCTTTTCCGATTGCTGAGCTTGCCAGTGTGGGTATGAGTACCTTTTTCCTGACCAGAATTAACAGGAAAATTATCAGCCACATCGGGGAGCACAGGCCGGAGGACCTGGCGGAGGCCTGAATACTTGACAAAGATATAGTCGAAAGGATATAATTTAATATTATACGGCAGAGGAATTTTCTTCTGCATCTATGCGGATATGGCGGAATTGGCAGACGCGCCAGATTTAGGTTCTGGTATCTTGAGATGTGCAGGTTCAAGTCCTGTTATCCGCATTTTGCAACTCTGAAACAAGGGGGTGGAGGGGGATATGCGATATGTTATACATTACGATATAGCAGCTCTGGTGCTGGCAATTAATATTCTCATCCATTTCTATCACAAGAAGGGCATCAGGATGCCCCAGACCTATGTGTTCATCTGCCTGATCTGGCTGTCGCTTATCACGGATATTCTGGATATGATTACAGTTGCGATGGATTATTACCGTTGGCCATCGGTTCCTGTCTACATAGTCAATCTGCTGTATCTGATTGGCTTCAATGTCCTCCCTTTTTTGTACTATCTTTATCTGTTTACTGTTACCAAGAACAGGTCAGAATGGACTGTGAAGGACAAAATTTTAATGTATACGCCTGTGGGCTGGACTGTGCTTTTTATTCTTACTTCTCCGCTTACGAATCTGATTTTCTATTATAATGAAGAGGAAGGCTACTGCCATGGCGTTGGTTTCCCTCTGCTCTATGTTGCTACTTTGATTTATATGGTAGCTTCCTTCTGCGTTGCGGTTTATTCGCGGGCGAAGCTTACCATGTGGCAGAAAATTTCCGTATGCGTTTATGTGATGGCTTCCGTACTGGGAATTATCCTTCAGATATTGTTCCCTGATATCCTGCTGATACAATTTGCCGTCTCCATATCGCTGTTGTTTCTCTATATGTCTCTGGAGAGTCCGGATGATGATGAAGAAAAAAGGTTTGCCATCTATAACCGCAGAGGCTTTGACAAGCTGATTGCAAATGCAGTGGAGAGACAGGAAGCATTCCATGTGATTGTTATCAGCATGACGAATTTTCAGGCTGTCCGCGAGGCGGCAGGGGTGGAATTCAGCCAGGCCATGCAGAAAAATATGATTGACCGCCTTAACAGCAGGATAAAGCCGGTTCCGTTGTGCTATCTTTCAGAGGGAAGACTGGCGGTCATAGTCGGGGAAAAGGACAGTCCGACAAAGGTGATTAAAGTCATTCAGGAGGAGTTGAAACGACCGGTTGCCCTGAAGGGTATGAATATTCAGTTGGAAACAACTCTGCTGCAAATGGACTACCCTCAGGAGGTAGAGTCTGTGGAGGATATCATGGATTCCATCGACTATTCTTCGACAGAGCCTTTTGAGAGCAGCGACGGTGAAGTGTTGCATATCAGCGGAAAGATTCTGCAGGGAAAGCGCAGGGAAAGCCGTATTCTGCAGATTATGCAGCAGGCACTGGCAAGAGGAACCTTTCAGGTATATTATCAGCCGATTTTTTCTGTTGAAAAGCAGAAGTATAATTCTGCGGAGGCATTGATTCGTCTTTATGACGAGGAAATGGGCTTTATCAGTCCGGAAGAATTTATTCCCATGGCAGAGAAGAACGGAATGATTTTGAAAATCGGAGAGTTTGTATTTCGGACTGTCTGCGGGATGATGGCACGGGAGAGAATCTGGGAGAAGGGAATCGATTACATAGAGGTAAATCTTTCTGTCGTTCAGTGTATGCAGGAGGATATCTGCGAGATGCTTTATTGTATTATGGACGAGTATGAAATCCCCTATTCCTGTATTAACTTTGAGATTACAGAGACTACGCTGTCCAATGATATACTGTGGAACATCATGGAGAGGATGACGGTGGGAGGTACAACCTTTTCTCTGGATGATTACGGCACAGGTTATTCCAATCTGACGAATGTGCTGAAATATCCTTTTCACATTATAAAGCTGGACAAGTCTATGGTGTGGTATGCTATGGAAAATGAATATGCCATGAGAGCGCTTCGACATACAGTGTCTATGATACAGGACCTTGACATGCACATCGTAGCGGAAGGCGTGGAGACTGAAGGACAGTTGGATGTTTTAAGGCATATGGGCTGTGAATATCTTCAGGGTTATTATTTTTCCAAACCGGTTCCCGAGGCGGCATTTCTTCTGAAACTGGCATAGGCTCCGGTGTCAAAGCTGCTCCGGCAGATTGAAATTTTACTTGACATTCCTTGTCGAAAATGGTAGCTTTTTTATAAGTTAAAAGGGAGTAGTTACAACGTGTAAGCAACATACCCCGGTTTTATAACCGTGTTTACACGCTTTCGATTTTGAGAAAGAACAAGACTTTTAGCACAGATTAACAGGTGCTGAAAGTCTTTTTTGTGCTTTACAACACCGGAAAAGAGGTAGGAAAATGCAGATTGTAATTCAACTCTTATTACTTGTAGTGGGCTTTGTGTTTTTGATGAAGGGCGCCGACTGGTTTGTGGAGGGAGCATCCAAGATTGCGGACAAGCTTGGCATTCCGCAGCTGGTTATCGGATTAACAATTGTGGCGATGGGAACCTCCCTTCCCGAGGCAGCAGTCAGCATCACTTCAGCACTGAAGGGCAGTGCTGAAATTACCATTGGGAATGTGGTGGGCAGCAATATTTTTAATGTATTGATTATTCTGGGGCTGACGGCTGTCATCTGCGTAATTCCCGTGCAGAAATCCACGGTAAGGTATGAGATTCCCTTTACAATTGCCATCACAATTATTCTGGCGCTTCTGGGACTTACCGACAATACGGTGGACAGGGCAGAAGGGGTGATACTCTGGGTGCTGATGATTGTGTACCTGTTGTATCTGCTGAGACTGGCAAAGAACGGTCAGCCGTTGGAGGATATACCCGAAGCAGATAAGAATGACAAGGTATGGAAAATGCTTCTCATGGTGATTGTAGGCGGTGCCATGATTGTATTGGGAAGTGATGTGACGGTCGATGCTGCTACAGAATTGGCAGTAATGTTCGGAATGAGCGAGAGATTTATCGGACTTACCATTGTGGCCTTCGGCACATCCCTGCCGGAACTGGTAACCAGCGTCACAGCCGGGCTGAAGGGGAAGACGGACATTGCTGTGGGCAATATTGTGGGAAGCAATATTTTCAATATTCTGTTTGTTGTGGGAACTACGGCTCTTATTACCCCTGTCGTTTACAGCGCAGAGTTTTTGGCGGACAGCCTGATTGCGATTGCGGCGGTGGTATTGCTTTTGGTATGTGTTTTGAGGAAACAGAGGCTTTCCCGTTTGGGTGGTGCCATTATGCTGGTGGGCTACGCCGCATATTTTGTATATCTGATTCGGTGAGAAATAACAGGGGAGAGGCTTCCAAACCTCTCCCCTGTTTGCTGTCGTAATATGATTCAGGACTGCAGTGCCATGTAAGAATTATGATATTCCTTACGGTATGTCACATCTTCATCAAACCAGGCAGGAGGAAGGAAGGCTTCTGCGGCTTCCTTGCTGCCGAATTCCACTTCTGCCATGATGAGGGGCGCGAAAGGCGGGTCGAATACATCCAGTTCAATGGTAAGCCGGTAATCTTCGGGGGGAGTTGGAGCGCCCTTTCCGAAAACAGGATTCAACAGGGGAATCAGATAGCGCTTCTTGGAGATGATTTTACCGTCCGCTTTCTCACGCAGATGGTAGTACGCCTCCTTTGTTAGAGGCAGATTATGCTCCTCCCGTGCCATCATACCGCTTCCCTTGTAGGTAATATAGTATTCCTCGTCCTCCTTGCGGACGCGAACGACGGGCATTGCATTCAGATAAGCCTGCTCAATGTGATGAAAAGGATAGCTGTCCAGATTGGCGGGCAATTCTTTAATTGTAAATTTCCGTTCGATTTCCATAGTCGATTGTTCCTTTTTTGTTTTAGCGAAATACGTATGCCATATCCATCCGTAACTCCGACTCGCAAACCCGCACTTCGTGCTTTCCTGTTTGCTCCGCATCATGGTATGGATGGTCATTCGGTCGTTTCCTTCATTGGATAAGGCTATTATATCATACTTTCCCGTATTCCACCATGAAATCCGGTGAAATAAATTGAAAAAATCCGTTTAAATGTGTATACTTAATAGTATCTATGCGGATGAATATCGGAAGGAGATGGAATAAGATGAGCAGGCTGGCAATCTTTTTTGCAGAAGGTTTTGAAGAAATAGAGGCTCTGACGGTGGTGGATATCTGTCGCAGGTGCGGACTTGATATTGATATGGTATCAATTACGGAGGAAAAAGTGGTAAAAGGCTCTCATGGCATAGAGGTTAAAGCAGACAAAAGCTTTTCCGAGATGGATTTTGATGCATACGATATGCTGATTCTGCCGGGTGGAATGCCGGGAACAAAAAATTTGGAGGCACATGAGGGGCTGATGGCACAGATTGATGCCTTCTATGAGACGGGAAAGCATATCGGTGCTATCTGTGCGGCTCCCAGCATTTTCGGACACAGAGGCATATTAAAGGGAAGGCGTGCGTGCTGTTATCCTTCCTTTGAAAGCCATCTGGCGGGTGCTCAGGTGACGGCAGGACCGGTTGAAATTTCAGACTCTGTGGTGACTTCGAGAGGTATGGGTACAGCCATTGACTTTGGTCTGGCAATCGCAGGCATTTTCTGCGGGGAGGAAAGGGCTGAGGAACTGGCAAAGTCGATTGTTTATCATTGAAAAGCAGTATCTGAAAAAGAGAAGAAAACAGGCACTGCCTGACAGTGCCGGAAATGGGGATATTGGTATGAAGAAAGCATTGATTACGGGAATTACGGGGCAGGACGGCTCTTATCTGGCAGAGTTTCTTCTGGAGAAGGGGTATGAGGTACACGGCATTGTACGTCGTGCTTCGGTCAGCAATACGGCCCGTATTGATCATCTGATTGCAGATAACAGTATTCGGCTTCACGAGGGGGATTTGGCTGACTCCTCCAGCATTATCCGCGTGGTGTCAGAGGTAAAGCCGGATGAAATCTATAATCTTGCGGCACAGAGTCATGTGCATGTGAGCTTTGATGCACCGGAATATTCGGGTGATGTGGATGCACTGGGTGTTCTGCGTATTCTGGAAGCAGTTCGTATCACGGGACTGACGGACAAGTGTCGTATTTATCAGGCGTCTACCTCAGAGCTGTACGGAAAGGTAGAAGAGGTTCCGCAGAACGAGAGGACACCCTTCCATCCCTACAGTCCCTATGCGGTGGCTAAGCAGTATGGCTTCTGGATTGTAAAGGAATACAGAGATGCCTATGATATGTTTGCGGTAAACGGGATACTGTTTAATCACGAGTCAGAGCGGAGAGGCGAAAATTTCGTTACCAGAAAGATTACGCTGGCAGCGGGCCGGATTGCCTGCGGTCTGCAGGATAAGCTTTATCTCGGCAATCTGGATTCTATGCGCGACTGGGGTTACGCGAAGGACTATGTGGAGTGCATGTGGCTGATGCTGCAGGCGGAGAAGCCGGAGGACTTCGTCATTGCTACCGGTGTGCAGCATACGGTGCGCGAATTTACAACGCTTGCCTTCCACTATGTGGGAATTGACCTGGAATGGCAGGGAAAAGGGCTGGAGGAAAAGGGCTTAGATAAGGCAACCGGAAAAGTTCTGGTAGAGGTCAGCCGGGATTTCTACAGACCGACCGATGTAGTCAACCTCTGGGGCGATCCCACAAAGGCAAAGACAGTGCTGGGCTGGAATCCCCTGAAGACGAGCTATGAGGAACTTTGCCGCATCATGGCGGAGCATGATCTGGAACTGGCAAAGAGAGAGGCAAAGTTGGCGAGGTAAAAGACAATGATGAAAGAATATCAGAAGTGCGCAAAGGAAATGCTGGAATTTATAGAGGACAGCCCCAGTTGTTTCCATGCAGTGGAAAATGTGAAGCAGCTGCTTACAAAACAGGGTTATCGGGAACTGGGAGAGACGGAAAGCTGGGAGCTTGTACCCGGAAACGGTTATTATACGGTGAGAAATGATTCGTCCATCATTGCCTTCCGTCTGCCGGAAGAGGAGGCAAAGGGCTTCCATATTACGGCGGCACACAGTGATTCTCCCACTTTTAAGCTGAAGGAAAGTCCTGAGCTTGCCGTGGAAGAGCACTATATCAAGCTGAACACGGAAAAATACGGCGGTATGATTCTCTCTACCTGGCTTGACCGGGCACTTTCCGTGGCGGGACGAGTGGTGGTCCGCGAAAAGGATAGGACGGTTACAAAGCTGGTGAATGTGGATAAGGATTTACTTGTCATTCCCAATCTGGCAATTCATATGAACCGGGATATCAACACGGGCATGGAGTACAATCCGCAGACGGATATGCTGCCACTTTATGCCGACTGCAGCGAGGGAAGAAAGAAGAATGCGTTTATGAAGCGTATTGCAAAGGCAGCAGGCGTAAAGCAGGAGGATATTCTGGGGCATGACCTGTTTCTGTATACCAGGGAGAAGGGGCGTATTCTGGGAGAGAACGGCGAGTTTGTGATGTCCCCCAGACTGGATGACCTGCAGTGCGCTTATTCCACTGTGAAGGCGTTTTGTGAGAGTACGCCTGCTCGGTATATCAATGTATGTGCCGTGTTTGACAATGAGGAGGTGGGAAGCGGCACAAGGCAGGGAGCGGATTCTACCTTTTTGGAGGATACTCTCTTTCGCATCGGGGAGAGCCTGAAACTGAGCAGAAGTGAGTATCTGCGGCTTGTGGCGGGAAGCTTTCTGATTTCTGCCGACAATGCTCATGCGGTACACCCCAATCATCCTGAGAAGGCAGATCCTACCAACAGGCCGTATTTAAACGGCGGAATTGTCATCAAATACCACGGAAGCCAGAAGTACACTACGGACGCTGTCTCTGCGGCGAAATTAAAGAGCCTCTGCGAGCAGGCGAAGGTTCCCTTTCAGACCTTTGCAAACCGCTCCGACCTGGTGGGCGGCTCTACTCTGGGCAATATTTCCACCGCCCATGTGTCTGTATCCAGCGTAGACATCGGATTGCCGCAGCTGGCCATGCACTCTGCCGTGGAAACTGCGGGTGTGAAGGACACGAAATATGCAATCGATATGCTGAAGGTATTTTTTGGGGAATAAAGGGGAAAGAGTATAGGTATGAAAAATATTGCGGGGGAAATTGTGGAGAGAATGCATACCCCGGACAGGATTGCCGAACTGGAGAACCAGAATGCAATTCTGAGTATGCTGTGCTCCGATTATGTGGCTGTCTATCGTGTGCATTTTGATACCGGGGAGTTTGAAATCTATAAAAACCTGAACGGAGAGGACAGTGGTACTGCAAATATCATAAAGTCCAGAGTCAGCTATTTCGACACAATGAGATATTACATAGACAAATATGTGGCGGATGAGGACCGTGAGTATGTCCGCAGCAGGACGGACAGAAGGCATGTGCTTGAAAAACTGAAAAAACAGAAGAACTATTTTATCCGGTACCGGGTGAAGGAGAATACTCAGGGAATCGAAAACTTTGAGATACATTTCACGGATGCGGGCAGGGAGCCGGAGGAGCATATCATAACTGTCGGCTTCCGCAACGTGGATTCGATTGTGCGAAAGGAAGAGGAATACCGTCTGGAGACGCAGCATGAGCTGGAGGAAACTCTGGAGGGAGCGAGGACGGGTATCTGGACCATAGAGGCTGAGGAAGGCTGTGAGCCGCGAATGTTCGGAGATAAAACCATGCGCATGCTCCTCGGGGTTGATGCGGACATTTCGCCTGAAGATTGCTATCGGAGCTGGTTTTCCAATATTGAACCGGACTATGTAGAGGTGGTTCAGGAGGCTGTGGAGGAGATGAAGGAGAAGGGACGCTCCGAGGTCATCTACCCGTGGAATCATCCTACTCTCGGCAAGATTTATGTTCGCTGCGGCGGCGTCCCTGATGAGAAGTATCAGAAAAGCGGGTTCCGGCTGAAGGGCTACCATCAGGATATTACCGAGACGATGGTAACGCGCAAGAAGCAGGAAAAGGCACTTATGGAGGCTCTGGTGGAGGCGAAGCGGGCCAACCTGTCAAAGACAGAATTTCTCTCCCACATGTCCCACGATATCCGAACCCCGATTAACGGAATCCTCGGCATGCTCGCCATCAGCGAGAAAAATGCGGATGATCCTGTGAGACAAAAGGAATGCCGGGAGAAGATTCGCACCGCGGCAGAGCATCTGCTGTCCCTTATCAATGACGTGCTGGACATCAGCAAGCTGGAGAGTGGAAGCTTTGCCTTTGAGAAGGAGCCTTTTGATATTGAGGATGTGCTTGACAGCTGTATGGGCATTCTGGGACCGCAGGCAGAGGAACAGAGAATTATGCTGGAGGCAAAGCGCATTGACCTCACACATGTGAAATTAATCGGAAGTCCGCTTCATTTGCGGCAGATACTGATTAATATTATCGGGAATTCCATCAAGTATAACCATCCCGGGGGAAGGATTTTTGTCAGTACCGAGGAGATAACGGGCGAATGGCCGGAGGGACTTGCCGTGGAGCCTAAGGCACGTAAGCATATGGGGGTTTACCGGTTTGTTGTTGAGGATACGGGAATCGGTATGAGCCCTGAATTTCAGAAGCATCTCTTTGAGCCTTTTACGCAGGAACACAGCGACGCAAGGACGAGCTATAAAGGCACGGGACTGGGCATGGCAATTACAAAGAATCTGGTGGAACAGATGGGAGGCACCATTTCCGTGGAGAGCGAACAGGGGAAGGGCAGTACCTTTACGGTTGTGCTTCCACTGTTGCTGGATAAGGAAGGAAAACAGGGTGAGGTGTCTCAAAAGGAGGAGGCGCCGGCTGATGTTTCCGGTATGAGGGTGCTTCTGGTGGAGGACAATGAGCTGAACCGGGAGATTGCACAATATATGCTGGAGGATGCCGGAGTAACGGTAGTGAATGCGGAGAACGGTCAGGTGGCTGTGGATGCCTTTGCAGCCTCAAAGCCGGAAGAGTTTGACTGCATTTTGATGGACGTGATGATGCCTGTCCTGAATGGAATGGAGGCCACACGTGCGATTCGGAAAATGGACAGAGAGGATGCAAAAACCGTGCCGATTATCGCTCTTTCGGCGAACGCTTTTGCGGAGGATGTGCAGAAGGCACAGGAGGCCGGTATGAACAATTATTTGACGAAGCCTCTTGATATGAAAAAGATGTTTCAGACGATGGCATCATACCGCAGAGATACATGACATAAGATATTATAAAGCTTGCAGAACGGAATTGTCATGAATCAGAAGCTGGAGGATCTGCTGCAGCTGGCACTGCAGACGCCGGAGGAAACCAGAGAACGCACAGAGGACTTAAATGTTGGATTTAGTGAAAATACCCGCACCTGGGAGGTCATTGTAAAGTATCACGGCAGCTTGGATATATTAAGAACACTGAATGTAAAGATTGAATATCTGATTGCGGGCTACGCCATACTGACTGTGCCGGAGCAGCTGGTGGAAGCGGTAGCGGAACTGGAAGAAATTGAATATGTGGAAAAGCCAAAGAGGTATTTCTATCAGGTGACGAATCCCGTTCAGGATTCCTGCATTGCACAGGTATCCGGGCGGGATTTTTCACTGACGGGGACGGGCGTGCTGATAGCGGTCTTAGACAGCGGTATCGATTACCGGCTGCCGGAATTCCGACGGGAGGACGGGAGTACCAGAATCCGATTCTTGTGGGATCAGACGCTGCGGCCGGAGGGGGAGAACCGCCGTCCGCCGGAAGGGTTCGAACAAGGGGCGGAATTTGATTCGGGACAGATTAACGCTGCATTGCAGGCTGCTTCTTTGCAGCAGCAGTTTCAGCTTCTCCCCAGTGTGGATACCAGTGGACACGGTACGGCGGTGGCGGGAATCGCGGCGGGGTACAGTGTGGGCGGCGCGGAAGGAACCGCCGAAAGAGGCGCAGCAGGAGAAGGTGCGGTATTTGGGGCAGGCAGCTACCGTGGTGTGGCGCCCGGTTCGGAGCTTATAATCGTTAAGCTGGGTACGCCGGATGAATCAGCGTTCCCCAGAACGACAGAAATTATGAGAGGAGTCACATGGGCGTTAAGCAGGGCACAGGAGCTTCAAATGCCCCTTGTCATCAATTTAAGCTTCGGCAACAATTACGGGGCGCACGACGGAAGCTCTCTGATTGAGCGTTTTCTGGACAATGCCGCGGAAATCGGGCGCACGGTAATTTGTGTCGGCAGCGGAAATGAGGGGGCGAACGGGGGACATCTTGCGGGGAGCCTGGAACGCACCGGCAGTATAGCCGGAATGCCTTCCGGCAGACAACCGGCCTCCTTTTTCCGGCCTGCACAGGTGGAATTGGCAGTGGCGGAGTACGAAAGATCTTTGAATGTGCAGCTTTGGAAAAATTACAGTGATGTATATAGAATTTATCTGCGCTCTCCGGGCGGGCAGGAGAACCAGCTGCCGGAGACAGTCAATGGTGGGAAATATACCATACGGCTGGAGCAGACGGAAATTCTCGTCTATATGGGGAAGCCGACTCCCTATGCGGCACCGCAGGAAATCTATCTGGATATGCTTCCCATAGGACTCCAATATATCAACAGCGGTGTCTGGACTTTTCGTCTGGAGCCCTTGGAGGTTGTGACAGGAAACTACTATTTTTATCTGCCCTCTTCATCGGTCAGGAGCGGGAGAACAGGTTTTTATCGCTCGACACCGGATGTCACGCTGACCATTCCATCCACTGCGGCAAAGGTGATTACCGTAGGGGCATATGACAGCGTCTATGACGCCTATGCGGATTTTTCCGGCAGAGGGTATGCGGACACGGAGAGAACCATCGGTGTGGTAACCGCGGGCTTTGCCAAGCCGGATATCGTGGCCCCCGGGGTGGGGGTTCTTGCACCGGATATTTACGGCGGTTATACGCCCGTTACGGGAACCTCTTTTGCAACGCCTATCGTTTCGGGAAGTGCCGCACTGCTCATGGAGTGGGGAATCGTTCGGGGCAATGACCCCTTCCTTTACGGGGAAAAGGTGAAGGCATATCTGCGAAAAGGGGCAAGACCCCTGCGCGGCGAGACAATGTATCCCAATGAGCGTGTAGGCTGGGGAAAGCTCTGTGTGAGGGAAAGTCTGCCGGAATCGATATAAATGCTCTGTTTTGTCGAATTTTCGTCCAATTTTGCAAAGGGGATGGATAAGAAAAAACAGATGTATTATAATGAAATCGTTTTCGACGGCTGGAACGTAGACTTGGAGAATGGAGGAGAACAGTGAAAGAAAAGAACTCTAATTCAGAATTTCAAATGATGTTTCATATTACATTTATTGCGATACTTTCCATAGTGGCAACTTTGCTGATAGCAGTTATGTTGTTTTCCAAATGGAACTATCGGCAGATTATGTGCCCTGTAATTGCAGTGGCGATTCTTTCCTGTTGGGTGGTTCACTTTCTGAAAATTGGAACGGACAGTGGAAGAATCTGTTATTATAATCTGGTTGCCATAAGCGGTATACTGTACTATGGTGCACAGCCCGTTGCACTGACGGATGTGCCGGTTATTATCTGTTTGTTTATTATTATTCTTTCTGTGCAGAAGAATCTCAAACTAATTTATCTTACTGCAGGCTCCTATTTGATTCTGATTTTATGGCATATTTTCGTAACAAAAAAAATTGGTATTCATACGGGTTCCTTAGTTTGGTCACGGGTGATTCTTGGAATCGTATGTCTGTTTTGTGCTGTATTTATCTCACGATTCTTTATCAGACAAAGGAAGTGGGAGGAAGGGCTGCGGAGCAGGCTGGAAGGAGAACTGGCAGATGCAAGGCGTGACAGTGAAAAATTTCTCGTGAATGTATCCCACGAGCTGCGTACGCCGATTAACGCGGTCAATGGCATGAGTGAGCTTATCCTTCACAGAAATCTGGAAAGCGGGTTGAGAGAGGAAGTGGAATCCATCCAGAATGCAGGAAGACGCCTGTATGGCCAGGTCAGTGATATTCTGGATTATTCGGAACTGATTACAGATACTCTGGTGGTATCTGCAGAGGATTATGAACCGGTATCTGCAATCAATGATGCCGTTTCGGGGATTCAATGGGAGCGGATGAACAGGGAACTGGATGTAGCGATTGACATACAGCCGGATATTCCGAAGGTGCTGCATGGAGATGCGGGCAAACTGAAAAAAATCATTCAGGCACTTATGGATAATGTTATTAAATTTACGGAATCCGGCGGGGCATACCTGTATATTGGAAAAAGAGAGGAAGACTATGGAATTAATCTGAATATTGATGTATGGGATACCGGCATCGGAATGAGCGATGAACAGCTCAGACAGGTATTTACGCATATCTATAAAGGGGATTCCGATTCTGAACGCAAGACGGGAGGACTTGGTCTGGGTCTTGCAATAGTGCATGGAATGGTTGCTGCAATGGGTGGATTTATCTCAATCCAGAGCAGTGTTTCCGAGGGAACCCATGTCCATGTGGTGATTCCCCAGCAGGTGGTGAATAAAAAGGCATCCATCAGTGTCAACAGGAACTGCGATTTTCAGATAGCATGTTATTTCAATGAGGAGAAATATATCCGTCCGGAGATTTCAGAGTATTATGGCACAATGCTCGGTCATATCAAAAATGACCTGGAACTGAATGTCATGCAGGCTGATTCCCTGGATACGCTGAAAAAAATAGTGGAAAACAATTCAATTACCCATGTATTTGTTGCAAACTGGGAATATCAGATGGATCGGAATTACTTTGAAGCTCTGAGTCGGAAAGTGATTACGGTAGTCTTTGCAGATAATGCTTTTCTTCTGCCGGAAAACAGCAGTGTACATATTTTGAGAAAGCCGGTCTATACATTGTCTGTTGTGAATCTGCTTAATGCCATAACACCGGGAACTTTCGGCGAAGTCAGAACGGAAGAAGAGCAAAAAGAACTGTATTTTACGAATGTAAAGGCACTGGTGGTAGATGATGACCATATGAATCTGATGGTTGCAAAGGGGATATTACGGAACTACGGAATCGAGACAGATGCCTGTATCAGCGGGGAACTTGCGATAGAAAAATGCGTCTTTACGGATTACCAGATTATCTTTATGGATCATATGATGCCCGGCATGAACGGAATTGATGCCATGCAGAGGATTCGGGAGCTTCGGAACGGATACTATAAAAATATTCCGATTGTTGCGCTGACTGCCAATGCGGTGAGCGGTGCAAGAGAGATGTTTATCAGGGAAGGGTTTGATGAATTTCTTTCCAAGCCGATCGAATTAACTGCAATGTCGCGCATGCTGCGGAAAATGCTGAAGGGAAGAGAAGGTGAGAGAGAAGATGAATAAAAAAATCCCCTTGTTGATAACAGCAGACAGTGTATGTGACTTACCTGAGGAGCTTATCCGGCAGTATGGTATTGTCATCAATCCGTATCTGGTCAGGACAGAGGAAGGCCGCTTTGTAGACGGAACGGAAATCAATCTGGAAGATCTGCTTGTATATATGGGACAGAAAGACCGCCATGTCAATTCGGAACCGCCTGACGAGTATGAATACGAGGCTTTTTTCAACAGATATCAGGCCGAAGCAGAGCAAATCCTGCATATTACCATGGCGAAAAAAATCAGCGACGGCTATTACCATGCGGTGAAGGCTGCAGAAAAGTGTCCGAATGTGACCGTGTATGATTCCGGACAGCTTTCCGGCGCAATGGGGCTGATTGTGCTCAAAGCAGCGAAAATGGCTCAGGAAGGGGCTTCTCTGGCACAGATACTGGACGCACTTCCCGCTTCCGGGAAGCTGATATCCTCCAGATTTATCATCAATGAAACGGACTGCCTGCATCGCTCCGGCATACTCTCCGGGGGAATAAAGAATGTATGTGACCGGATGCTTGTGCATCCTATCCTTACCATAAAGGAGGAGCGCATTACAGCGGAGAGGATTTTGGTCGGGCGGTGGTCGGATGTTATCTGTAAATATATCAAACATATCTTAAAAAAACCATGGACAATTGACAGGGAAGTACTTTTCATTACCCATGTGAATCTGGACGAAGAAACACAGGAACTTATCAAAAGCGAGGTTGAGAAGAGATGTCATTTTGAAAAGATCTATTTTCAAAAGGCATCGCCTGTCATTGCATGTAACTGCGGACAGGATGCCTGGGGTTTGTTATTCTTCAGAAAAGAGAAAAAGACCAGGGGACAGGCAGAAGCGGAAAAACCAAGGCGGACAGGGCTTATAAAAAATATTTCCGGCTGGTATACGGGTACGGTTCTGAAAGAAGAATACAGCATTCAGCAGCGCATGATGAACCTGATTATGACAGCGGCTTTGGTCGGCGGAGCCGTTTCGCTGCTGGTTACCCTGGGAATGGGAGCGTATTCAAGTGCGGCAATCGTTTTCCTGATACTGATTCTGGTGTATTTTGCCATGTATTTATCTGTGAAAATGAACAGGATGCGTGCGGCCGGAATGTTGATTTGTATCGGAGCCAATATTGTTGTATTTCCCCTGATGTTCTTTGCATCGGGCGGAATTTACAGCGGTATGCCGGTGTGGTTTGTATTGGGACTGATATTTAACTGGCTGATATTGAAGGGATGGACATGCGTCATCATGTTCCTGTCAAGCTTTGCAGCAATGACAGGCTGTATTTTGCTGGCAGACAGATACCCGGAGCTTGTTGCAGAAATGCCGGAAGGGTATATGGTTTACGATGTCATACAGGCAATGCTCATTGTGGCTTGTGTTTTTGGTATTATTTTAAAGTATCAGACCCATCTTTATGAAAAGCAGAGAAAACAGCTCATGGAGCATGAAGAAGAGCTGATGGCTGCCAATCATGCCAAAAGTGCTTTCCTGGCAAATATGTCCCATGAAATCCGCACCCCCATCAATGGAATCATCGGAATGGATACTATGCTGCTTCGGGAGTGCGAGGACAATGAAACGCTCCGGGAATACGGACGGAACATCCAGAGTGCCGGACAGTCCCTGCTTTCCATTGTCAATGATATTCTGGATATTTCGAAAATTGAGTCGGGAAAGCTGGAAATCATTCCTGTGGAATATGAACTGTTTTCCGTCATGAACGACTGCTATAATATGACCGCATCAAGGGCGGCAGAAAAGGGGCTGGAATTTTCTATTTCCATCAATCCGTCCATGCCCTGCGGCCTTTATGGGGATGAGGTGCGTGTCCGTCAGATTATCAATAATCTGCTTTCCAATGCGGTGAAATATACAAAAGAGGGCAGTGTTGAGCTGAATGTGGATTATGAGGAAAAAAGTGATGCCTTTATGGTGCTTGTTGTTACGGTGAAGGACACGGGAATCGGCATCAAAAAGGAAGACATCGGCAGACTGTTTGAGAGCTTCACCAGAGTGGATGAAAAGAAGAACCGAAATATTGAGGGAACAGGCCTGGGACTTAATCTGACCAAAAATCTGGTGGAAATGATGGGCGGCGAAATTACGGTGAGCAGTGTCTATGGGCAGGGCTCTACATTTCAGGCGAGAATACAGCAGCACATCAGAAATCATGAGCCAATCGGGGATTTTGCAAGGCGGTATCGTGAGCAGATAGAGAAAGAACATCTCGAAACAGAGCTGGTCTATGCGCCGGATGCGAGGGTGCTGGTGGTAGATGATGTGCCTATGAACCTACTGGTAGTTAAAGGGCTGCTCAAATATACGGCTGTTGCGGTGGATACCGCAGAAAGCGGCGCGGATGCGCTGGAAAAGATACAGAAGGATAAGTATGATCTGATTTTCATGGATCACCTGATGCCGGTTATGGACGGCGTGGAATGCTTTCATCGAATGAGGGAGATGAAAAATCATCCCAATATTACCACGCCGGTTATCATTCTGACCGCTAACGCCATCCTCGGAGCGCGGGAGGAATATATGCAGGCGGGATTTGCGGATTATCTGTCCAAACCGATTCAGGAAAAGGAACTGAATGCCGTACTGTTAAAATATCTGCCTCAGGAGAAGCTGCAGCCCGGGCGGACGGAGGATTTACAGCAGAAAATGACAGAGGCGGAAAACACTGAGAGCGCACAGAATACTGAGGAGGTGCAGGTAGAGGAGAATAGGCAGCCTGCGGCAGAGCCGGAACAGGGGCAGAAGCCGGAACAGGGGCAGGAGCCGGAACGGGAGCAGAAGCCGGAACGGGAGCAGAAGCCGGAACAGGGGCAGGAGCCGGAGCTTGCGGCAGTCCCCGGATTGGATATCAGCACAGGCCTTAGTTACTGTATGGATGATATGAATTTCTACCAGGAAATGCTGGGAGAATATCTGAAAAACGATAAGAGAGCTGCTTTAGAGAAATTCCTGGCACAGGAGGATTTGGATAATTATCGAATTACGGTACACGCCTTAAAAAGCACTTCCCTGACCATTGGCGCCGTGGAATTATCTGCGCAGGCGAAGGAAATGGAAATGGCAGCAAAAGCCGGGGATATGGATTATATCCGGCTGCACCATGGAGAACTGATGGAGAAATACAAAGAATTGTACGACAGGCTTGCGGAGACCATCGGTTGATTTATTCTGATATAGTTTTGCAGCAAAGTTTTTCTTTCCGGTAACAAAGTGAAGAGTTGTGTGTATTAAGGGATAGAGATGATGCATGACTTAGGCAAAAGAGGAAAGACAGGCGGTGCAGCGTATGAAGGACTTATATGAAAAATGTATTTGTAATTTGATATATGGTGGTATCAGCAAACAGGAATATCAGGAGCTGGAAGAGGAAATCAGGGAGAAAAACAGAAGCTCGTTAAATACGGCATCGGTATGTCTTACATTGATGTTTACGGCACTTTTTCTGGGGAGTCTGTTTGCGGAGATGATGGCACCGAACCGGATGGTTTATGGGGTGGTATGGCTTTGCTTTCTGGTGATTTTTGTGTTATGCCAACTCATGAAAAAGAGGGGGAAGGCTTTCATTATACCGTTGTGGTATCTGGCACAGGCATTCAGACCAAAGAGGTGTATCGCAGCAGTGCTATCAATGAACTGTCGGAAGGCGTTTTTATGATGGATCATCAAAGAAACCTCATTCGTGTCAACAGCCCGGAGGAATCAGAGAAGATTGTAGATAACATTATGGGCAAGAATACTTCTCAGGCTGGCAGACATAGAATTGTCAAAGAAGCTGCAAAGAGTTGGTTTGAATATCATGGAAAGACAGCAGAGGCAAAGAAGGCGAGTGCTGAGACAGTCAAGGAAGAGAGCGTCAAGGAAGAGAATGCCAAGGAAGTGAACATTAAGGAAGTCGAGACAGAGGCTGTTGAGAAAGCTAAGGAAGTGACCTCCGGAGAAGCCAAGAAGGAAAGTTCTGAGACAACGGAGAAAACAGAGCAGGAGAAAGAATCTGAAAAAGAAATAGAAGTGCCGGAACTGGATGGTTTCTTTCTGTAGAAACTATTATGTTTCCTGATAGACATTAGTTTTTTGAAATAGAAGATAGGGCAGAAACTGATACTCCTTAGGGAGAGAAAGTTTTCTGTCCTTTTCTTTCCATTTTCGAAGAAGTGTTTCCGATAACCTGGGAGTTGGTGGGGTAAAAATTAATAACCTGTGGATACACCGGAAGCTGATCAGGCATCTGTGCCCGCAATTATAAGGCTATGAGGGTATAGCAGAGGAAAACAGGTTTCTGTACCCGCAAGAATAAAAACCTGAGGGTATAGCAGAGAAAAGCAGGTTCTCATACCCACAAGAATAAAAACCTGAGGGTATAGTAGTGGAAATTTTACTCCTATAGCCACGAAAACGGAATCATGAGTGTATACTGAGATTTATCAGGCTACTATATCCATTGATGAAAAATATTGTTGGTATAAACGGGAAGTCTCTGCCAAGTCCTAAGTTGTCGATAACCCTTTTTCGAACAGGGTGTTCATAAACATTCTGAAACGCAGATTGACGTATTGATTATTAAGAAGGATTCAGAGGAACCAATACAGAAGAACATTGGGCGCATTTTCCGGAAATACAATATTGTGGAATACAAGAGCCCTGATGATTCACTAAGCATTGACGATTTTTACAAAGGAATAGGATATGCCTGTTGTTATAAGGCAGATACCGGAACGGTGGATTCTGTTAAGGTGGAGGAGATTACGATATCCTTTGTATGTACCGGATATCCTTCAAAGCTGATGAAACATCTGAAAATGACGGATAGTTACAAAATCAGTCAGGAAGAGGGTGGAATCTACTATATATATGGTGCAGTCTTTCCGATTCAGATTATCATTACGACTAAGCTGCATAATGAAACGAATTTCTGGCTGAGGAACCTGACCAACAAGCTGGAGAGCAGGGAAGCGGCAGATGAGGTGCTGAAAAAATACCAGAAGCATAAAAATGAAAATCTGTATAGTTCGGTGATGGACATTATTGTTCGGGCAAATAAGGAGCAATTTCAGAAAGGAGAAGCTGATATGTGTGAGGCATTATTGGAATTAGTAAAAGATGATATAGAGAAGGGAATAGAAAAAGGAAAAGCGGAAGGAATTGGTCTTGTGTCAAAGTGCTGGTTACTACCTGCAGAGAATTGGGAGCCAGCTTTGAGGAAACCGCAGCGAAGCTGAAGGAAAAGTATTCCCTGGAGGATGCGGAAGTACAGAAGGACATGAAGCTGTACTGGTAATTTGTTTGAACCATTTACTTCGTTACCATTTTTTTATATTCCCTCGGATTAATGCCGATTTCCCTGCGGAATAGTTTTGAAAAATAACCAAAATTGTGAATGCTGAGGATGGATGCAACTTCCGTGACGGATAAATCGGTAGTGTTAAAGTACTGTACCGCAGCCTGCATTTTTGCCCGATGGATATAGTCAGTGATGCTTTCGCCGGTTTCTTTGCTGAACTGTCCGGATAGAAAAGAGGCATTTTTTTGAAAATGTTTTGCCAGCACGGAGAGCGTCAACGGTTCTTCAATGTGCTGGTCTATATAGGAAATCAGACTTCTCACCAGGAAGGAATACTCCTGGTGGGAATAGTTTTTGATGAGCATACAGTATTTTCGCGCCATTTTGTAGGGAAGTGCCGAAAGCTGGTCATATCTGCTGCAGGAATCAATCTGAGAGGCAAAAGAATCGGACAGATAGAGCGGGTAGTAGGGGTGAATGGAAGTCGTCAGCAGCTTTTCCTTACAAAAGGTATTCAATTCATGTATTTTCCTTTTCAGGCTGTGCAGAGAAGCCAGCTTTGTGGTTCCGTTGGCATCTAAAAAAATTTTCAGCTTATCGGAGGTTTTTGCGTAATCCCCGGTAATCAAAGTATCCAGAAACTCATTTAAATATTTTGCATAATATTCTGCCGAGGTGGAAGTAAAACGGCGGAAGGCGTCATGGTTCGGCGTAATTTTGTGAGTCATTTCCGAATAGCTGATGTATTCCGGTGACACGTTATGATATTCGGGAATAAATGCACTCAGAAGATGCAGAACCATGAGGGTAATATCGTTGACATCCGAAACAGGAAGTATTTCATAGAACTTTTTTACCATCAGGGATTGGACGGGAGTGAGGTTCTGGTCATGCACCAGCTGTTGTATAAAGGCCGCGGAAATATTGCCATCCGCAAACGGCCCTACCGATATAAAATCCGGTTGTTTTTCACTCAGAGAAACAGGCGCAAAAATATTATAAAAGCCCAGTGAGCTTTTTGTGACAGCCAAACGGTATTCATATGGCCGTGACAGAAAATCCACGAATAAAGCAGGTCTTTCGATATCTCCCCACATCATTCGGCGAAAGCCTCTGTCAATTTTATCAAAATCTTCATAGGGATAGGTATACAGTGTGACATCTGTTTTGTAGGCATCTGCGATAACCTGCCTGATAAAAGGAAAGGCATCTCGGATGGTCTGAAAATGTAATGTCATGCTTTATGTCCTCCGCTTTTTTTGAGCGCGTTATTTTCCAAATTTCTTCCTATATTCCGATATTAGCACAAAAATAGTGCTAATTCAACAAAGAAAGTGCAAGTTATGAGCTGGCGCTTTTGTTAAAATGAGAAAAAAGCGTGGGAGATGACAGGATGAGCACAAAAACGAACTGGAATTCGGATTGGAAATTTTCAAAGGAGAATACGGAAACCGCAGTCTGGGAACAAATTAATCTTCCGCATACCTGGAACGGAACGGACGGACAGGATGGAGGAGATGACTATTACAGAGGCACCTGCTATTACAAAAAAACACTTACAAAGAGCGGATTTCCGAAGGATAAAATCATTTATCTGGAATTTGAAGGAACCAATTCTTCGGCAGTATTGTATGTGAACGGCAGGAAGGTTATGTCCCATGATGGCGGATATTCCACCTGGAGAGCAGATATTACGGAATATCTTGAGGATGAAAATGAGATTCTGGTATCGGTGGACAATGCCCCCAATGATTATGTGTACCCCCAGAAGGCTGACTTTACCTTTTACGGAGGCATTTACCGCAATGTCAATCTGCTTTGCGTGGAAAAGGTGCATTTTGATTTGGATTATTTCGGTGGCCCCGGTGTGAAAATCACGCCAAAGGTGACGGGGAACGACGCTTGTGTGACAACAGAGGTTTTTCTGACCGGAGCAGACGGAAGTGAGGTACTGAAGTATCAGATACTGGATGCGGACGGTGTTGTTGTGGAGGCATTGGAACGTTCTGACAGAACGACTGTAGAGCTGAAAATAGAGAATGTTCATCTCTGGAACGGCAGAAAAGATCCCTATCTCTATACACTGCAGGTCAGCCTTCTGAAAGACGGAAATGTACTGGATGAGCGCCGGATTCCGTTTGGATGCAGAACCTTTGAGATAGACTCGGAGAAAGGATTCCTTTTAAACGGGGAAAGTTATCCGCTGCATGGCGTATCGCGCCATCAGGACAGACCGAGAATCGGGAATGCCCTGCTGCCGGTGCACCACGAGGAGGATATGGAGCTGATTTGTGAGCTGGGTGCAACAACAATCCGTCTGGCGCATTATCAGCATGACCAGTATTTCTACAATCTCTGTGATGAGAAAGGTATGATTGTATGGGCTGAAATCCCCTATATTTCCAGACATCTGGAAAAGGGACGTGACAACACGCTGCTTCAGATGAGAGAACTGATTATTCAGAATTACAACCATCCCTCCATTGTGGTCTGGGGGCTGTCAAATGAAATTACCATGGGTGGGGTTGCAGACCCGGAACTGTTGGAAAATCATCATGCCTTAAACGATCTTGCACATCAGCTGGATGCCACGAGACTGACGACACAGGCTGTAGTGACTATGTGCAGTATGGATGAGGAGTACGTGCATATTCCTGACGTGGTGTCCTACAACCATTACTTTGGCTGGTATGGCGGAGACACCTCCATGAACGGAGAGTTCATGGATAAGTTTCATAAAAAATATCCCGACAAGGCAATCGGCATGAGCGAATACGGATGCGAGGCATTAAACTGGCACAGTTCCGAGCCGGTTCAGGGAGATTATACCGAAGAGTATCAGGCGCATTACCACGAGGAACTGATAAAGCAGCTCTTCACCAGACCGTACATCTGGGCAACGCATGTATGGAATATGTTTGACTTTGCCGCAGATGCGAGGTCGGAGGGCGGCGAAGACGGAATGAATCATAAAGGGCTTGTCACCTTTGACCGCAAATACAAAAAGGATGCCTTTTACGCATACAAGGCATGGCTGTCACCGGAGCCTTTTGTACATATCTGCGGAAAGCGTTATGTGGACCGTGTGGAAGAGACAACAAAAGTAACGGTATACTCCAATCAGCCGGTGGTGGAATTGTTTTTAAACGGTGAGAGCCTTGAGAAGCAAAAAAGCGAGAATCACTTTTTCTATTTTTCTGTTCCCAATCATGGAAGTTCGACGCTTACTGCAAAAGCGGGAGACTGTACGGATGAAAGTACTCTTCGCAAGGTAGATGTATTCAATGAAGAATACCGTATGAAGGAAGCGGGAGAGGTCATTAACTGGTTTGAGATTACGACGGTGGACGGATATTTTTCCATCAATGATAAGCTGGGTGATATTCTGGCAAATAAAAAAGGCGCCCGGTTTATCAAGGGGATGATGATAAGGATACTTTTGCGGAAAAAGCTGCGTGCTTCAAAAAATACGCAACCGAAGGATAAATCCCGGAAAATAGATCTCGGCAATCCGGAGATGCAAACCTTTCTCTATGGTATGTCGGTCAAACGTCTGATTTCTATGGCGGGAACCATGGGACCGGGGCTTGAATTCAAAAAAGAGGATGTCCTGAAAATTAACCGCAAACTGAACCGTATCAAAAAATAGGGAGGCAGTACGATGGATAAAGCAAAAAACGGTACAAAAACAAAGCCCTTTGGAATGAGTGACAAGATGGGCTATCTGCTGGGAGATTTGGGAAATGATTTCACATTTATCTTTGCCAGCAGCTATGTCATGGTTTTTTACTCCAAGGTGATGGGGATTGACACGAAAATTATTGGAACCATGTTTTTGATTGCCAGATGCCTGGATGCGTTTACGGATGTGGGCATGGGAAGAATTGTGGATGTGTCGAAGCCCGGAAAGGATGGAAAATTTCGCTGTTGGATTCGCAGAATGTGTGGGCCGGTTGCGCTGGCTTCTTTTCTGATGTATCAGTCACTGCTGCGGGATGCAGCCATGCCCGTAAAGATTGCATATATGTTTGTAACCTATATTCTATGGGGCTCTGTATTTTACACGGCGATTAATATTCCCTATGGCTCCATGGCATCTGCAATCTCCAACGAGCCAAGGCATAGAAGCTCTCTTTCCGTATATCGTTCCGTGGGCGGTATCCTTGCCATGATTATCATCAGAGTGGTTTCTCCTCTGGTAATTTATTATGCGGATGCAAACGGCAATCAGGTGGTGGATGCGGGGAAATTTACCATTTTGGCGGGGGCCTTTTCCGTAGGGGCAATCATATGTTATCTGCTGTGTTACTGCGTGACAACAGAACGGGTCAAACCAAAAGACAGTGAAGCATCAGGATTTAATCTTACTTCAGCTTCTCTTTTTAAGGTGTTGAAGGAGTTGTTTACAGACCGCGCGTTTCTGGGCATGATTCTGTCTGCGCTGGTGATGCTCTTTGCAACCCTGATAGGACAGGGACTGGATAATTTCCTTTTCGTGGATTATTTCAATAATGCGAAAGCACTGTCCATCTATTCCATACTTGCGTTGCCGGCAACTATTATTCTTCTTGGTGTGTCAACACCCATCACGGTGCGCTTCGGAAAAAAGGAAAGCGGTATTGTCTGCTTTGCGATTGCGGGAGTTACATATGCTGTCGTTGCCGTTATGAGGTTGCAGAACGTATGGATATTCATTGGAATTTCCTTTGTTGCATTGCTGGCAAAGCAGTGCTTCAGCATGCAGGCCTATGCGTTGGTGACAGATGTCATTGACGAGCGTGAGGTCAAGACCGGAAGCCGTGATGACGGCATGATTTACGGAGTATATTCCTTTGCCAGAAAGATTGGACAGGCCATTGCGGGCGGCATGAGCGGATGGGCGCTGTCGGCTATCGGCTATCAGTCGGAGGCAATCGTCCAGACACAGGCGGTAAAGGACGGCATCTATCAGATTTCAGCTGTTTTGCCGGCAGTCAGCTATCTGCTCTGCGCCGCTATTCTGCTGTTTGTTTATCCGCTCAGCAAAAACAGAGTGGAACAGAATGTTGCGGAACTGGAGGCACGCCGCAGTACGGAAAGCAAATAATACAGATGCATATAGTGCGAAAGACGTGATTAGAATGGCAGTTATGCGGATGAAACGGCGATGGCGACGCAGGAGATTAACGGAAATATCACGAAGGTGGGTTCTGACATACATAGTCTGGAAGCTGCAGTGGAAGGTCTGAACCGGAATAAGGAGAACATTGTAGATAAATTTTCCGATATCGCCAGCGGCACAGAGGAGCTTTCGACATCAAGTCAGGAAATTTACGGAAAAATGGAAAGCCAGAACAGTGAATTGGGGAACATTGGCACTGCAATGCGGGAAATAGAGACGGTGATAGAGCAGCTGAATGGAATAATCGGGAAATTTCAGATGTAAGAAGGTGTACGGATAACGTTGGGGCGGCAGCATTTTATGCTGGCGCCCTTGTTGGCGGATGTAGGATTATAAGGAAGTTAGATTCCTTTTACAGTATTAAAAGTGAAAAAACAGTTGCATATTATTTACTGATATGATATATTCAATTCGTAAGAGAAAACAGAATCCTATCGCACTTCGTATCATCTGCAAATCAAAGTGCTTTTCAGGCGTTTCGCCGCAGATTCAACTTTTACAAAATGAACAGGGCGGGAAAATGAAAAGCAGGAGTACCTTATTTGTTTTTTTACTTCTACCCTGAAATAAAATGCATAAGGGGAGGAAGAAATGAAAAAACAGGACAAAGCGGAAAAGGTGTTTGTGGCCTGTACGGATGTGTTTGCGGAACTTGTGAATGTTCTGGTATATGAAGGTAAAGAAATCCTGGCAGAGGAGACTTTACTGCCGGAGCCTACGGAAAGTATCTATGAAGGTAAGGACAGGGAAGCACATAACCAGTTCCGAGACTACAGTATGTATGAGATGGCGGAAGGGAAAGTACATGCACTGTATAATCTGGAAAATCAGAGCAGTGTGGACAGTCGGATGCCTTTGCGCTGTGCAGGATATGACGGTGCGGCATATCGAAGCCAGTATAAGTCCGGAGGCGGACAGGGGATTTATCCTGTCATCAGTATGGTGTTAAATTGGGGAGAAGAGCCATGGAAGGCGGCAACGACAGTCATGGAATTGCTGGACTATTCCGTACATGAGGCTGCAGAAGAATATCTGAATCAAAACAGGATACATGTTTTTGACATGCGCTTTTTGGAAAGAAAAGTAAGAGAACGGTTTGAAGGGGATGTCAGGATTGTACTGGATTATTTATCTGACCGTGAGAGCCTGATACAGAGGAAACAGAAACTGAAAAATCCCGAAGAGGTCATGCGGATGCTGTATGCATTATCGGGAGACATAAGATATTTAGAAAATATTACATTTATGGAAGAAGGAGAGGGAAAAAGTATGTGTGATTTGTTGGATGAAGCGGAGAATAGGGGAATACAAAAAGGAATACA
>JBJEJG010000056.1:0-39287 GCA_051877795.1 Acetatifactor sp. | reverse complement strand
GGAATACAAAAAGGAATACAGAAGGGACACCAGGCCGGGCTTATACAGGGATTGATTTCTACATGCAGAGAATTGGGCGTCAGCTTTGAAGAAACAGCAGAAAAACTGAAAGAAAAGTATTCCCTGGAAGATGCGGAAGTGCAGAAAGACATGAAGTTATACTGGTAATACTGAATAAGGATGGTAGATTATGTTAAATCAGTTTTCGAGAACAGAATTGCTTTTGGGAAAAGAAGCCATGGAACGGTTAAGCAGAGCGCGTGTCGCGGTATTCGGCATAGGAGGTGTTGGCGGCTACGTGTGTGAGGCGCTTGTCAGGAGCGGCGTCGGTGCATTTGACCTGATAGACGATGACAAGGTGTGTCTGACCAATTTAAACCGACAGATTATAGCCACAAGAAAGACAATCGGGAGGTATAAGACGGAGGTGATGCAGGAGCGTATCCTGGAGATTAATCCCGATGCGGATGTAAGGATTCACAAGTGTTTCTTTCTGCCGGAAAATGCGGACGAGTTTGCTTTTGAGGAATACGACTATGTGGTGGATGCTGTGGACACGGTAACAGCTAAGCTTGAGTTGGTTATGAAGGCAAAGGAAAAAAACGTTCCCATTATCAGCAGCATGGGAGCAGGAAATAAATTGGACGGCAGCCAGTTTAAGGTGGCGGACATCTATCAGACAAAGGTGTGCCCTCTGGCAAAGGTGATGCGCCGGGAATTAAAAAAGCGGGGAATCAGAAATTTGAAGGTCGTTTATTCGGAGGAGCCCCCGATTTGTCCCCTTGAGGATATGGAGGTAAGCTGCAGGACAAACTGTATCTGTCCGCCGGGGGCGCAGCATAAATGCACCGAGCGCAGAGCCATTCCGGGGAGTACGGCGTTTGTCCCTTCTGTAGCAGGGCTGATTATTGCCGGAGAGGTTATAAAGGATCTGGTAAAGGATTGCAGGAGAGAGGAATGTGACCGGGTTGCTGGCAGAGAAAAGACGGAATAGGAGAAAAGACAGGACAGAAATATGGAAATAACGGCACAGGAGTTGAGCCTGTTGGAAGAAGACCAATATCAGCTCATAGACATCAGAAGTGACATGGAAGTTTCTCTCGGAGCAATTCCGGGAGCAATTGTAGCGGCAAAAGATAAAATAGAAGGAAATCCGGCGATTGATTTTTCCAGAAAGCTGGTTATTTGCTGTAACAGAGGAGAGACAAGTCTGGAAACGGCACGGGAGCTTGCCGGAAAGGGGTATGATGCGGTTAGCCTTGAGGGAGGATACCTTGCATGGCTGCTGCAGCATATGCAGGAGGAGCAGGAAAATGACATCAGCAGGGATGTGGAGCAAAGCATCCGGAAGAAATTCCGCAAGAATATTTGGTGTAAGTTTACTAAGGCAATTAACCGGTATGAACTGGTGAAAGAAGGCGACTGCATTGCGGTATGTATTTCCGGTGGGAAAGATTCCATGCTTATGGCAAAGCTGTTTCAGGAATTGAAGCTGCACAATAAATTCCCTTTTGAGGTAAAGTTTCTGGTGATGGATCCGGGGTATAGTCCCGCGAATCGGAAGGTAATTGAGGAAAATGCCAGAAAACTGAATGTTCCGATTACCATTTTTGAGTCTGATATTTTTGATTCGGTGTATCATGTGGACAAGTCTCCCTGCTACCTTTGTGCGAGAATGCGAAGGGGGCATTTGTACCATTATGCACAGGAACTTGGCTGTAATAAAATTGCACTGGGGCACCACTATGATGATGTGATTGAAACCATTTTGATGGGGATGCTGTACGGTGCACAGGTGCAGACGATGATGCCGAAGCTTCACAGCACAAATTTTGAAGGAATGGAGCTAATCCGTCCGCTATATCTGATTCGGGAGGACGACATCAAGGCGTGGAGGGATTATAACGGACTGACGTTTATCCAGTGTGCCTGTAAGTTTACGGATACCTGTACCACATGCAATAATGAAGAAAACCGTTCCAAGCGTGTAGAAATCAAGGAACTGATTCGGGAGATGAAGAAGATCAATCCTTTTGTGGAAGGAAACATTTTCAAGAGTGTGGAAAATGTGAATCTGGACACGGTGGTTGCCTATAAATCGAAGGGAGTCCGGCACAGCTTTCTGGATGATTATGACAGGGTAAATAATGCTATCCCGGATACTGATGAATGAATTGTGGGAGGAACAAAATGTTGGCAAATGAGAGAGAAACATATCAGGAGAAGCAGCTGGAGGAGCTGCTTTCTCAGCTTACTTTGGAGGAAAAAATCGGTATGATTCATGGTGCAGGCCTGTTCCGTACCGAGGGTGTTGAGCGACTTGGCATACCGCCGCTTTTTATGTCGGACGGCCCCATGGGTGTGCGTGCGGAGTTTGCGGACAACGAATGGCGCAGTGTGGGAACCACGGAGGACTTTGTAAGCTACTTGCCCTGCAACAGCGCCATTGCGTCTACCTGGAACCGCAGGTTGGCGGGCCGTGCCGGAGAGGTGTTGGGCGAGGAGACAAGAGGAAGGGGCAAGGATGTGATCCTGGCACCGGGTATCAACATCAAACGAAGCCCTCTTTGCGGCAGAAACTTTGAGTACATGAGCGAGGATCCCTGTCTGGTGGAAGAACTGGCTGTGCCGATGATAGAAGGAATCCAGAAGTCGGATGTGGCGGCCTGTGTAAAACATTTTGCCGCAAATTCCCAGGAGACGGAGCGACTTTGGGTGGATACGCTGATTGATGAGAGAACACTGCGTGAAATCTATTATCCGGGCTTTGAGGCGGCGGTGAAAAAGGGCGGGGTACTATCCCTGATGGGAGCTTACAATCTGTTGAATGGGGAGCATTGCTGTACGAGCAAAAAGCTCCTGAACAATGTACTGCGCGAGGAATGGCGGTTTGACGGAACCGTGATTTCGGACTGGGGCGGTGTCCATGATACTGTACAGGCGGCAGAATCCGCACTGGATATTGAGATGGATGTGACCTATGATTTTGACAAGCATCATATGGCGGAGCCGCTGATGGAGAAAATCCGGTCCGGGGAGTTGGATGAGAGCCTCGTGAATGAAAAGGTGCGCAATATCCTCCGCATGATGCAGCGCCTGAATATGCTGGGAGAAAACAGGAAGCGGCGCAAGGCGGGCTGTTATAATACCCCGGAGCATCGGCAAAGTATACTGGAGGCGGCAAGAGAGTCAGTTGTGCTTTTGAAAAATGAGGAAAATGTACTTCCGCTTGCGGAAAAGTCCGTGGAGAAGGTTGCCGTAATTGGGCAGAATGCTTCGGCAATTCATTCCAACGGCGGTGGCAGCGCGGAGATAAAGGCACTTTATGAGATTTCTCCGCTCATGGGAATCAAGAAGCTGCTCGGCGGCAATGCGAAGGTAGCTTACGCGCCGGGGTATTTTATTCCGGGCAAGGAGAAGCGGAGTGATATTAACTGGCAGGCAGACAGCACAAGGCACCTGACAGAGGAAGAGGAAGCAAGGGCGGCGGGAGAGGCACAGATGACAGGTGCAGGGAAAGCAACCGGAGAGGCAGATATAACAGTGGACGGAAGCCGGGAGGATGCTTTGCGGCAGAAGTATCGCAATGATGCACTGGCACTTGCGGCAGAGTGTGACACCGTTATTTTCGTCGGCGGTCTGAACCACGACTATGATGTGGAGGGAAAAGACAGGGCAGACATGAAACTGCCCTATGAGCAGGATGCGTTGATTGAAGAACTGCTGCAGGTGAAGCCGGACATGGTGGTTGTACTTTATGGAGGTTCACCGGTGGAGATGCCCTGGAAGGACAGGGCGAAGGCAATCCTGTGGAGTTACTATGCGGGTATGGAAGGCGGCACAGCTATCGCGGAAATCCTGTTTGGGCGGGTGAACCCTTCCGGGAAGCTGGCGGAGACCTTTATCAAAAACGTGGAGCAGTGTCCGGCACATACCATCGGCACCTTTGGAAAAAAGGATGTGGTGGAATATAGGGAAGGCGTGATGGTGGGCTACCGTTATTATGACACGGAACAGACGGAGGTCAACTTCTGCTTCGGGCATGGTCTGTCCTATACGGACTTTGCGTATGAGGATATACAGGTGGAAATGCTTGGTGGGAAGAAAACGGATGAAACAGTCTGCCGTGTTTCCGCCACAGTCAAAAATACGGGAACATGTGCCGGCGCCGAGGCGGTACAGCTTTATGTTGCACCCCAGGCTTCTGAGGCACAGCGTCCCATACATGAATTGCGCGGCTTTGAAAAGCTGGAGCTGCAGCCGGGAGAGGAGCAGAAGGTTGCTTTTCTGCTGCCCGGAAGAGCTTTTGCCTATTACGATGAGGCTGCGACGGATTTTGTGGTGGAGCCGGGACGTTATGAATTGCAGATTGGCGCTTCCTCCAGAGACATCAGACTGCGCAGTGCAATCGAATTATAGAATACAGCTGAATTTGTCGCTTCCCTTCAAAGTATACTGTTCATGCTTTGCGTATAATCCTATTCTCCCATCAGGAAGTCAAGGTATTGGAGCGCGGTGTCCAGTCTCTGCGTATTGATGAATACGCAGGCAACCACATCATCACTCTGGAAGTAGAAGGATTCTCTCAGCTCATCGCAGTTATCCAGATAGATTCCGACGGGGACGGGTTCTTCCATGGCTTCCGGTTTTCTGGGGTCGGGAGCAATCAGTACATAATCGGTATACAGATTGTCAGGGCTGTCCATAATTTCATTTCGCTCCGCAACAGTTACCATATCGATATAGTAAAAGTAGGGCTCATATTTTTCGATTTGTTCCGGGGTGAGAATTTCGCGCAAATCATAAAAATCTTCCTGGTAGGCATACAGCTCAAGAGAAGCTTCATCCGTCACTATGACATCCATTTCCGCAGCGGCAAGATAAGTCATATATTTCTGAGAAGAATTTACGGTTTCTTCATCCATGGAGTTGTAGTTAAGACGCATGCTGGTGTCAAAATATACATCATATTCGTCCGTATCAATGCCGGCGTACTCGGCGAATTTATCGGCATAGTCCTTGGAAGCAGTAGAATCGTAGGCAGGGCCGTCAATTCCCTTTTCCACAGTGTTCAGCATGCAGACGTAAAGGGCATTGTCCTTACGGTTTACTACCTGTACGATAAATGAGACAATCATGGCAATGACAGCGATGGTAATAATGACATGCCATTTATAATAATATACAAAATAAGAAATCTTTTCCTTTGGGGTTCCGTTTTTTAATGCTGCTCTTTCTTCTTTGAATTCATCCATCACTGCCATGGAGGATACCACCTTTCGCTTTTGATAGATATAATGATACGGTTTTCAACAAAACTTGTCAATGAACCGTCTATAATCGGAATCTAAAAAAAGAATAAAAAGTTTGCAACTTTGTACAAGTTGAGCTATCATATGATATATATTAAATTTTGCAAAGGATAGGGTAAGAGAATGAGTGATGCATATGTTGAATGTCTGGTGAAGGCGAAGCAGTCTTTTCCGGGAAAATTATTGAAATATGTTTTGATTGTACTGACGGTAATTCTGGCGTGCCTGATGTTTTTGACTATGAATGTTATTCTGCTTATTTTGGCGGTTGCGGCAGGCGTGGGAGCCTATTTCGTAAATATGTTTACAGATTTGGAATACGAGTATCTCTATCTGGACAAGGAATTGACTATTGATAAGGTTATGGCAAAGTCCAAAAGAAAGAGAGTAGCGGTTTATCAGCTGGACAGAATGGAAATTCTGGCACCTATCCGGAGCTACCATCTGGACAATTACAAGAACCGCAATGTAAAAGCAAAGGATTACAGCATCGGGTATGAGGAGCAGCCGGATCGCCGCTATGTAATGTATTATGAAGGCGGTGAAAAGCTGATTTTAAGTCCTTCTGCGGACTTGATTAAGATTATGAAAAATGCAGCTCCCAGAAAAGTGTTTGCGGATTGACATTTTCGTTTATTTTTGTTACACTCATAGGCAAATCAAGTAACCCCGGATTCCCTCCGGGGTTATGAGTTATACAACCAACAAACACAACTTAACACAGGAGGATTGGAAATGGGACAGATTATCGGTGAAGGCATTACCTTTGATGATGTGCTGCTTGTGCCGGCATATTCACAGGTAGTTCCCAATCAGGTGGATTTGACAACCTGGCTGACAAAGAAAATCAAACTGAACATTCCTATGATGAGTGCAGGAATGGACACTGTAACGGAACATCGCATGGCAATTGCCATGGCAAGACAGGGTGGTATCGGTATCATCCATAAGAATATGTCTATCGAGGCACAGGCAGAAGAGGTAGACAAGGTTAAGCGTTCTGAGAACGGTGTCATCACTGACCCTTTTTCTCTTACCCCCGAACATACATTGGCGGATGCGGATGCACTGATGGCTAAGTTCCGTATTTCCGGTGTTCCCATCACGGAGGGACGCAGGCTGGTGGGCATTATCACCAATCGTGATTTGAAGTTTGAGACGGATTTTACGAAGAAAATCAAGGAATCCATGACAAGCGAAGGACTGATTACCGCTCCAGAGGGAATTACTCTGGAGGAGGCAAAGCAGATTCTTGCCAAGGCCAGAAAAGAGAAGCTGCCCATCGTGGACAAGGACTTTAATCTCAAGGGTCTGATTACCATTAAGGATATTGAGAAAACAATCAAATATCCTCTGGCGGCGAAGGATGAGCAGGGCAGATTGCTTTGCGGTGCAGGCGTTGGCATTACGGCAAATGTGCTTGACCGTGTAGCTGCTCTTGTAGATGCAAAGGTGGATGTGGTGGTTCTGGACAGTGCACACGGACATTCCCAAAATGTTCTGAATTGTCTGAAGATGATTAAGGAGAAGTATCCTGATTTACAGGTAATTGCGGGTAATGTTGCAACTGCGGCGGCAACAAAGGCCCTGATAGAGGCAGGTGCTGATGCCGTGAAGGTAGGTATCGGTCCGGGTTCCATCTGTACCACGCGTGTGGTTGCAGGTATCGGGGTACCTCAGATTACGGCAATTATGGACTGCTACAGTGTGGCAAAGGATTACAATATTCCTATTATCGCGGATGGCGGTATTAAGTATTCGGGCGATATTACGAAGGCAATCGCTGCCGGCGGAAATGTATGTATGATGGGCAGCATGTTTGCAGGCTGCGAAGAGAGCCCCGGAGACTACGAACTGTTCCAGGGAAGAAAGTATAAGGTTTACCGTGGAATGGGTTCTATTGCAGCAATGGAAAACGGAAGCAAGGACCGTTATTTCCAGGAGAATGCGAAGAAGCTGGTTCCGGAAGGCGTTGAGGGCCGTGTGGCATACAAGGGAAACGTGGAGGATACCGTATTCCAGCTTCTTGGCGGTTTGCGTTCCGGTATGGGCTACTGCGGTGCACATAACATTCAGGAGTTAAAGGACACCGGAAAGTTTGTTAAGATTTCTGCAGCATCTTTAAAGGAAAGCCATCCTCACGATATTCATATCACTAAAGAAGCACCTAACTATAGTGTGGATGAATAAGAATAAAGGGCATATACCGAAGGGTATATGCCCTTTTATAGTCCCAAAGTACTGTTTTTCGTTTCTCGGGTTGAGAAGATTGCATGAATTTGTAAAATTATGATATAATGGTATCTGCGAGTGGGAACAGGCGCAGCATGTTCATCGCGATAACGAGCAAACCGTCTGCGGAGCAGACAGGAAAGCATGAAGTGCGGGTTTGCGAGTATGGTATAATGTACGCGGATAGAAAACCAAGCGACGCAGAAGGCGGCATTTGGTTTTCATGCTTTCGAAAAAAGAATGTGAAAGCTTCTGTAGGAAAACCAAAAATGTACTTCGGAAAAGGAGACGGGAGCGTGGAAAATGATAGTTCCTATGATGTGATTCGTCCGGGCGAATTACAGTATTTACAGGAAGAATTCTGTCGGGTAACAGGTGTTTGTGCCTACTGCCTGGATGCTGATTCTCAGAGGGTCACAGAAGCATCCGGGACGCCGGAACAGATTAAGAAGGTACGGGAATACGAGGAAGACGGCAGATTCGCGGAGGTGCTGGAGCGAGTTGAGGAAGGCTCTCTGGAGGATCAGGCGGTAGAGAAACTGAATGAGGACGGAGAGTACGCAGCGGCAGTGGCTGTACGGGTCGAGGGAAAGACGCTGCTCTATTGGCTGCTTTTTGCCGTGATACCGGATGAAGGGGTTGAACCGTTGCGTTTGTTCCACATTCTGGATTTGTTGCGTGATACCAGCGCCACCTTATTCAGGAACAGACTTTCCTGTTTCAGTGCGGAGGCTGAGAGCAGGAGAAGCCGGTTTGCGGAACAGGAAATGGAACGCAGTCTGCATACCATTGAAGCCACGACGGAAATTGTTCAGCTGCTGGACAGTGATGAAAGAATTGAGAAACTCATGGACAAATGGCTGGGCATTCTGGGCCGGCATCTCGGTGTGGATACAGCGCTTCTTTTTCAGCTGTATCCCGAGCGGAAAAGCATGGATGTCGTGTGCGAGTGGTGCGCGGAAGGACAGCTGTCTTACTTTGACAAGACAAGTAATCTGAAGCTGGATCCCTGGCTGCTTACGGATAAGCCTATGGTGTATTCGGCGGATACGGCCACCGGAGAATACTGGGAGAGAATCAAGAAGATAGGGGTGCGTGCCACAATGATTTTCCCGATTCTCCGGCAGGAGAATGGCACCGGCATGGTGATTGCGTTGAACCACAGAATCAAAAAGCACAGCTGGAGCATGACGGAAATCAAGTTTGCAGCGGATGCAGTCAAGGTGCTTCAGAGCATACTTACCAGGAGAATTCAGAAAAATTCGCTTGCCAGTTCCTATCAGGCGCTGGAGGCTATTCTGGACAATGTCAGCTGCGCAATCTATGTGACGGACAAAAAGACAGGCGCTGTCCTGTTTGCCAATCGGAGACTTCAAAATACCTTTGCGGGAGAACTGCGGGAAAACACCTTTGAAGAGCTTTTGAAAGAAGGTGTTGACCGCGGACAGGACAATGGTTACTATGAAGTTCACCATGTGCAGCGGGAACGCTGGTACGATCTGATCTTTAAGGAGATTGTCTGGGTGGACGGTACACAGGCAACGATTTATTCTCTCTATGATATCACGGACAAGAAGCTTTATCAGCGCAAGATTGAGCAGCAGGCGTACACTGACTTTTTGACAGGGCTTTATAACAGAATGTGCTGTGAGCGTGATTTGGCGAGACAGATAGACGAGGCGAAAAAGACGGGAACCACGGGAGCGCTGCTCTATCTGGATCTGGATGATTTTAAGCATATCAATGACGGACTTGGGCACCAATACGGGGATGTTCTGCTGAAAGCAATCTCTCATTCCATTCAGAGAATACGCGGTATTGAAAATACCTGTTATCGAATGGGGGGAGATGAGTTTGTCATCGTGGTGCCTCCCGATCAATATCAGGAGTTTGACAGAATTGTGGAGGACATCAAGGAAATTTTTGCAAAGCCCTGGTTCCTGAAGGATGCAGATTATTACTGTACCATGAGTATGGGTATCGTTACCTTCCCGGATTTGGGCGATTCTGTGGCAGACCTGATTAAAAAAGCGGATATTGCCATGTATGAGGCGAAGAAGAGTGGAAAGAACCGGGTGGCAAGATACAATGAGGGTATCAATTCGGCTTCCGGCAGACGTCTGGACATGGAAAAAAATATGCGCGATGCCACGGTGGAGGGCTACAGTGAATTTGAAATTTATTTTCAGCCTATCGTGGATGTACAGAATGGCAGCAAATGTGCCGGAGCAGAGGCTCTGATACGCTGGAACAGCGCGAAGCTGGGCTTCATTCCGCCTGCAGAGTTTATTCCTCTGGCGGAGTATCTCGGTTTGATTAATCCCATCGGAAATTTTGTGCTTCAGGAGGCCTGTCGGCATTGCCGGGAGTGGAATGACAAGGGCTATCCCGACTATAAGGTAAATGTGAATCTCTCTGTGGTACAGCTGTTGCAGCCCGATGTGGTGGAAATTGTGGAAAAAGCCATTGAAGAGACGGGCATTCAGCCGAAAAATCTGACGCTGGAGGTGACGGAGAGTCTTGCTATCAATGACATGGAGCGCATGAAGGAGATTTTGGGAAGAATCAAGGCGCTTGGGGTAAAGATTGCTCTGGACGATTTCGGTACGGGTTACTCTTCCCTGAATCATATCAGAGAGATTCCCTTTGATATGATTAAAGTAGATCAGAGTTTTGTGAAAGAGCTGGCAGAGGATGCTTATTCACAGTCCTTTGTCAAGATGGTTGCTGAACTGGCGCAAACTCTTGGTGTTAATATTTGTGTGGAGGGAATTGAGACAGAGGCTCAGTATCAGGTGGTACGGAAGATGAAGGTGAAGTATATCCAGGGATTCTATTTTGACCGGCCCATGACAAGGGAAGCCTTTGAGGAGAAATACTGCCGCGAAAAAGAGCTTGCAAAACAAGAGAAAACCGTGTAAGATAAGGACATCAGCTGCATGACTGGCGGAAGTAGGGCTACCTACAGGGAGTGCAGTAAATGAAAAGAGCCGACCGCCTGGGCACCACTTGTTTTGTGATGCACAGGTGGTCGTTTTGCGTGAGACAAAAAGGAGGAAATTATGCTGCAACTGAATCAGGAACTGAAAAACAATGCGTACCCCGGGAGAGGAATCGTGATTGGACGCTCCGCAGATGGAAGGCATGCGGTAACGGCGTACTTTATTATGGGAAGAAGCTCTAACAGCCGAAATCGTATTTTTGTTGCCGATGGAGAGGGAATTCGCACGGAGGCCTTTGATCCTTCCAAGCTGGAGGACCCCAGCCTGATTATTTATGCACCTGTAAGAGTGCTGGGAAACAAGACCATCGTCACAAACGGCGATCAGACAGATACTATTTATGAGGGGATGGATAAGCAGCTGACCTTCGAGCAGTCCCTGAGGTGTCGCGAATTTGAGCCGGATGCACCCAACTATACCCCTCGTATTTCCGGCATTATGCATATCGAGGGCGGCAAATATAATTTTGCCATGTCCATTCTTAAGAGCAATCACGGTGATGCATCTTCCTGCATCCGCAATACCTTCGCCTATGAGAATCCGCTTCCCGGAGAAGGACGGTTCATTCATACCTACATGCACGACGGCAATCCGTTGCCCAGCTTTGAGGGAGAGCCCAGAGAGGTTGAAATCTCCGGTGACATCGATGCCTTTACCGATATGATCTGGAACAGCCTCAACGAGGAAAACAAGGTGTCCCTGTTTGTGCGCTTCATCGATATCGCAACAGGCAGCTACGAGACCAGAATCGTGAACAAGAATCAATAAGCAGAAAGGAATGAAATTACCATGAATGAGATAGAATTAAAATACGGATGCAACCCTAACCAGAAGCCCTCCAGAATCTATATGGAGGACGGCAGTGAACTTCCCGTTACAGTCCTGAACGGCAAGCCGGGTTATATCAATTTTCTGGATGCCTTCAACGGCTGGCAGCTTGTAAAGGAATTGAAGGAAGCTACAGGCCTGCCTGCGGCAACCTCCTTCAAGCATGTGTCTCCCGCAGGTGCTGCGGTTGGACTTCCTTTGGATGAGACTCTGGCAAAAATTTACTGGGTGGATGACCTCGGTGAGCTTTCTCCTCTGGCATGCGCTTACGCAAGGGCAAGGGGAGCCGACAGAATGTCCTCTTTCGGTGATTTTATCGCACTCTCCGATGTGTGCGACGCAGACACCGCAAGACTGATTAAAAGAGAGGTATCCGACGGCGTGATTGCCCCCGGCTACACGGAGGAAGCACTTGCCTTGCTGAAGGCAAAGAAAAACGGCAATTATAACGTAATTCAGATAGATGCCTCTTACGTTCCGGCTCCCGTGGAGAAGAAGCAGGTATACGGCATTACCTTCGAACAGGGAAGAAATGAACTGGATATCAATGGCGGTCTGCTTTCTAATATTGTGACTGTCAACAAAGAGATTCCGGAGGAAGCGCTGATTGATATGAAAATTGCGCTGATTACCTTAAAATATACGCAGTCCAATTCCGTATGCTATGTAAAGGGCGGACAGGCAATCGGTATCGGTGCGGGTCAGCAGTCCCGTATTCACTGTACCAGACTGGCGGGGCAGAAGGCAGACAACTGGTTCCTGCGTCAGTCTCCTCAGGTGATGAGTCTGCAGTTTGTGGATGGCTTAGGCAGAGCAAACAGAGACAATGCTATCGATGTTTACATGGGAGACGAGTATATGGATGTGCTGGCAGACGGTGCCTGGGAGCAGATTTTCAAGGTAAAGCCGCCTGTGTTTACCCGTGAGGAAAAGCGTGCATGGCTGGATAAGATGCAGGATGTGACACTCGGCTCCGATGCTTTCTTCCCCTTTTCTGACAATATCGAGAGAGCATACAAGAGCGGTGTCAGATATATTGCACAGCCCGGCGGAAGTGTCCGCGATGATGCTGTCATCGAATGCTGTGATAAATACAATATGGTAATGGCATTTACCGGAATCAGATTGTTCCACCATTAATTCAGAATGAGGCTTTTATGAGACTTTCAGACCTGGACGGATATAACCCTATAACGATTCAATGTCATGATAACCCCGACGCAGACACACTTGCGTCGGGGTATGGGCTTTATTGCTATTTTAAAAGCAGAGGAAAATCTGTCCGCCTGGTGTACAGCGGCAGTAATCAGATACAAAAATCAAATTTAAAGCTGATGGTAGAAAAACTGAGGCTGCCGGTGGAGTATGTGGCGGTAGGACGGGAAGAAACGCTGCAGGTGAAGGGGCTGCTGGTTACGGTGGACTGTCAGTACGGTTCGGGAAACGTGACGGGGCTTGCCGGAGACGAGGTGGCGGTTATCGATCACCACCAGCTGGAGAAGGAGGCGCCTCCCCTGAGCGTTATTAACTCCAATCTGGGAAGCTGCTCCACACTGGTCTGGAAGCTGCTTCGGGAGGAAGGGTTTGACATTGACGGTGAGGAGAATCTCGGCACGGCGCTTTATTATGGTTTGTATACAGACACAAATCAGTTTTCCGAGCTGTATAATCCTCTGGATATGGATATGCGGGAGGATATTCCCTTTGACAAAAGCCTGATTACACTTTTCCGCAATTCCAATTTATCCCTGAAGGAGCTGGAGATTGCAGGAATTGCCCTGATACGGTACAGCTATAATGATGATTATGAATTTGCGGTTATTAAGGCGCAGCCCTGTGACCCGAATATTCTGGGACTTATCAGTGATTTCCTGCTGCAGGTGGATGTTATCAAGACCTGTGTGGTGTTCAATGAGGCAAAGGGCGGCTATAAGTTTTCCGTCAGAAGCTGTACCCGGGAAGTCAATGCCAGTGAACTGGCGGCGTTTCTGGCAGACGGCATGGGCTCAGGTGGCGGTCATTACGAGAAAGCCGGCGGTTTTATCAGCCTGCGGCTCTATGAAGAAAAATATCCTACTCTGCACACGGAAGGGTATTTCAATAATCGTATGACGGAGTATTTTGACAGCTTCGAGCTGATTTATGCGGAGCAATATGAGGTGGATTTCAGTACCATGAAAACCTATGCGAGGCGCAGACTTCCCATGGGTTATGTGAAGGCGGATGAGGTTCTGCCGGTCGGAACGCCTATCACCATCCGTACGCTGGAGGGGGATATTGACATGACCGTGGAGGAGGATCTGTATATCATGCTCGGCATCAGGGGAGAGGTTTATCCCCGACGCGGCGAGAACTTCCTGAAAACCTATGAGCTCCTGAATGAAAGTTACAGTGTAAGGGAGTTTGCCGGAAAAGCGGAATATGCTCCGGTCATCAAAAACCGGATGAGCGGGAGGAATATGCCCCTGACAGATTATGCAAAGCTTTGTGTGCCCGCAGGAGATATGCGCATCTACGCAAAACCGTTGGAAAGGTGTGTTAAGGTATTTTCGGAAAAGGATAAAAACAAATATATGCCGGGCAGACCGGGCGATTATCTTGCAGTGAACTGCGATTCGCCTCATGATATATATGTGGTGGAGAAAAAGCTGTTTGATAAAAGCTATGAACTGCTGGAGGGCTAATGAAATCAGGGGAATGGCAATAACCGCTTGCTAATGCAGGGGAATCTGTGCTATCATTAGCGTATGCGAAAAGTGGGAAGGAGCAGACCGGAAAGGCAAGGAAGGCACATGAGCGAGACAGAATCAAGAAATTTTATTGAGACAATTATAGACAGGGATTTGGCAGAGGGTGTTTATGACACTGTTCACACCCGTTTTCCTCCGGAGCCGAACGGCTATCTGCACATCGGACATGCTAAGGCGATTCTTGTAAATTACGGACTGGCGCAGGAATATGGCGGAAAGTTCAATATGCGTTTTGATGACACGAATCCTACCAAAGAGGATATAGAATTTGTGGAGTCCATCAAGGAGGATGTAAAATGGCTGGGAGCCGACTGGGAGGACAGGCTGTTTTTTGCATCTGATTATTTTGGACAGATGTATGAAGCGGCGGTAAAGCTAATCCGGAAGGGCAAGGCTTATGTGTCCGATTTGACGGCAGAGCAGATTAAGGAATACAGAGGCAGCTTTACGGAGCCCGGCAGGGAGGATCCCTCCCGTTCCCGCTCCATGGAGGAGAATCTGAAGCTTTTTGAGGAGATGAAGGAGGGCAGATATGCGGACGGAGAAAAGGTGCTTCGCGCCCGCATTGATATGTCCTCTCCCAATATCAATATGCGTGACCCCGTCATTTACAGGGTAGCCCATATGTCCCATCACAACACGAAGGATGCATGGTGCATTTATCCTATGTATGATTTTGCACATCCCATTGAGGATGCCATCGAGGGAATCACGCATTCCATCTGTACTCTGGAATTTGAGGATCACAGACCTCTCTATGAGTGGGTAGTGAATGAACTGGAATATCCGCATCCCCCCAAGCAGATTGAGCAGGCGAAGATGTATCTGAAGAATGTTGTAACAGGCAAAAGATATATTAAGAAGCTTGTTCAGGAGGGCAAGGTGGACGGTTGGGATGATCCCAGACTGGTATCCATCGCGGCGCTGAGACGCCGTGGCTTTACTCCGGAGTCCATCAAAATGTTTGTGGAGATGTGCGGTGTCTCCAAGGCACATTCCATTGCTGACTATGCGGCTCTGGAATATTGCATTCGTGAGGATCTAAAAGCGAAGGCACCCAGATATATGGCAATTCTTGATCCGGTGAAGCTTGTTATCGACAATTATCCCGAGGGACAGACGGAGCTGCTGACTGCGGTGAATAATCCCGAGAATGAAGAACTGGGAACCAGAGAAATTCCCTTCTCCAGAGAACTCTATATTGAGAGAGAGGACTTTATGGAGGAGCCGCCGAAGAAATACTTCCGTATGTTCCCCGGCAATGAGGTCCGCCTGATGAATGCATATTTTGTGACCTGCACGGGCTGTGTGAAGGACGCGGACGGCAAGGTTACGGAGGTGCATTGTACCTACGATCCGGCATCCAAGGGAGGAAACAGTCCGGACGGAAGAAAGGTGAAGGGTACGATTCACTGGGTGGCAGCAGAGACCGCAGTCCCTGCAGAGGTACGTCTTTACGAGAATCTGATTGATGAGGAAAAGGCGGATGAAGCAGGTTCTATTTACGGTGAGGATGGAGAATTGTTCCTGAATCCGAATTCCCTGACGGTGAAGAGGTGTTTCCTGGAGCCCGCTTTTGCGGGCGCAAAGGCATACGACAGATTTCAGTTTGTGAGACAGGGCTTTTTCTGTGTTGACGCAAAGGATTCCGCGCAGGATGCATTGGTGTTTAACCGCATTGTGTCACTGAAGAGCTCGTTTGTGTTACCGAAGAAAGACTAAAGAAGAGACAGTCCTGCAGAAAGTGAGGAAAGAAGAATGGGTATATTGTCCGGCTTGGATGGCCTGGGTCTGGGTGGCCTGGAAGGAATGGATATATTTGGGGAGGAAGAGAAGAAGGATGTAAAACAGGCGGCAGAGGCTCCCAAGATTCAGGAAAAGGACTTGATTTACGATAAAGCCTTTCATTGTCCGGTTTGCGACAAAGACTTTACCGCAAAGATTATGAAGACGGGGAAGGCAAAGCTGATTGGGACGGATAACGACCTGCGTGCGAAATATGAGGGGATTGATCCTGTAAAGTATGATGTGGAATTATGCCCCATCTGCGGTTATGCGGCGCTCACAAGATATTTCCCGAGTCTGACCCCTACTCAGGCAAAGCTGATTCGTGAAAAGGTCAGTATGAATGTCCATATCAACACCTACAGTGATGATACCTATTCCTATGAGCAGGCAATGGAGCGCTATAAGCTGGCTCTTGTCTGTGCTGTTGTGAAGCGTGCGAAGGCCAGTGAAAAAGCGTATATCTGTTTAAAGAGCGGTTGGCTGGTGAGAGGCTACAGGGAAAGTCTGCAGGAGAGCGGTGCCGGAAACGAAAAAAAGCTTGCAGAGCTTGCAGGTCAGGAGGATGAATATCTTCAGAATGCTTACAAGGGATTTTCGGAGGCGAGACAGACGGAGGGTTTCCCTATGTGCGGCATGGACGAGATTACCATCGATTATCTGTTGGCTGTCCTGGCTGCAAGGTTTAAGAAGTTTGATGTAGCAAGCCGCATGGTGGCATCCATTCTGGCATCTCCATCGGCAAATGCCCGTATGAAGGATAAAGCAAGAGACTTGAAGGATGATATTCTGGCGCAGCTCAAGAAGAAATAAAGACAGCTATGTATGATATGACAATTCGGCTGCGTACGGACACCGGTGAGCGTCTGTACGAGCAGATATATGAACATATAAAGAAGGAAATCAGAGATGGGAAGCTTCTCGCGGGAGAGAGGCTTCCCTCTACGCGTTCTCTGGCAGAATATCTTCAGGTGGCGCGAAGCACAGTGGATTATGCCTATGGGCAGCTGCTGGATGAGGGATATATAGAGGCAAGACCCTACAGAGGATATTTTGTCTGTCACATGGAGGAACTGCTGCAGCTGGAGGAAACAGGAGAAGGATTCTCTGATGTGATGTGTCGTGCTGCAACGGAGCAGGCAGTCGCCGGAGCCGTCAGGTACGACTGCGATTTTTCTCCCTACGATATTGACATGTCAGGATTTCCCTTCAGTGTGTGGAAGAAAATTACCAGAAACGTCCTCAGTGATGCAAACAGCGATTTGTTTTCCAGAGGGCAGTCCCAGGGAGATTATGAATTGCGGGAGACAATCAGCCGCTATCTTCATTCCTCCCGGGGAGTCAACTGCAAACCGGAACAGATTATTGTGGGGGCTGGAAATGATTATCTTCTGCTGCTCCTGGAAAAGATACTGGGACGTCATGTGCGGATTGCCATGGAAAATCCCACCTATATCAGGTCTTACAGGCTGTTCCGGTCCTTTGCCTATCCGGTCGTCACGGTGGACATGGACGAGAGCGGCATGCAGACGGGGCAGCTGGAGGCAGCGGATGTAAGGTTAGCCTATGTGATGCCGTCCCATCAGTTCCCGATGGGAACAGTTATGCCCATCCGAAGACGGCTGGAGCTTTTAAAGTGGGCTGACGGAGGTGAGGACAGGTATCTGATTGAGGATGATTACGACAGCGAGTTCCGCTTTCACGGGAAGCCGATTCCGGCTCTACAGGCAACAGATGAGCATGGAAAGGTCATTTACATCGGCACCTTTTCCAAAGCCATTGCACCGGCTATCCGTATCAGTTTTATGGTACTTCCCGAAAAGCTTCTGGAAAGGTACAGGCGTGATTGTGCCTTTTATTCCTGCACGGTTTCCAGAATTGATCAGAGCATTCTGAATGCATTTATCAGGGATGGATATTTTGAGAGACACTTAAATAAAATGAGAAAAATCTACAGGACAAAGCATGATCTGCTGTTGGAACTGCTGAGACCTTTCCGCAATCATTTTGATATTTCCGGGGAGAATGCCGGTTTACATCTGGTGCTGACTGCAAGGGAGGATATAGCGGAACAGGAGCTTGTACGCAGAGCAGCTGAAAAAGGGGTTAAGGTATATGGGCTGTCCGACTGCATGGTGGCTGAGAGAGAAAGAACGGCTGCGATTCTTCTCGGATTCGGGGGAATGACGGAGGAACAGCTTATAGAGGGAGTCGGCCGCCTGAAGGAAGCCTGGTTATAAAAAGAGCACCGCTTATGCGGTGCCCCATGTCTCGCTGTTTAGTTGTCGTTAATAGGAGGTTCCTCGTCGGAGGTTTCTTCCTCATCAAAGAATTCCTCTACCGTTTCTTCCGCTTTGGCAGCGGCTTCCTCAACCGGCTTTGCCACCTGCTCCAGAGGGGTGAAGGCACTGTCTTCTTTCTTTGATTCCCCGGCTGCTTTGTCTTCAGGCGTCAGGGGAACATAGTTGCGGGAGACCTCTGCATCCTCGTCCAAATCCTCGCTGAAGTCGTCATAATCTTCATCCTCGGGTACGGTACTTACAGCTTCTTTTTTCTGCATATAATAATAGACAGCAGCGGCAGCAGAACCAACTGCAGCGGTAAAGAGTAAGAATTTTCCAAATTTTTTAGCCATAGGTTGCTCCTTTCGGTTCGGTTAGTGACATCTATTATTATTTTAATACTATTCTGTGGGATTGAAAAGAGAATATGTATAAATTTCCGAAAAATTTTATACTTCTTCGGTTGTATGGGGAAGGCAGTTTATGCTAATATAGGAAGCGGATAGAAGTCCGCAGGACAGGAGTAATATATATGAACAGCAAGTTCTTTGACTTAAAAAAAGAAAAACAGGACAGGATGATTAATGCGGCACTGAAGGTGTTTGCCCTTCAGGGCTATCGCCACGCCAGCACAGACGATATTGTCAGGGAAGCCGCTATCAGCAAGGGGCTGCTGTTTCATTATTTTGAGAGCAAGCTGGGGGTTTATCACTTTATTTATGACTACAGCGTCAGATATATGAATCTGGAGCTGAAGTCCACTGTGGATACGAAGGAAAAGGATTTGTTCGAGATTGTGAAGCAGATGGAGTGCGCCAGAATGCATGCAATGAGGGGGTATCCCTATATGCAGCAGTTTTTGAATCGTTCTATGACTGAGGATTCCTACGAAGCGCTGCTTTCCATTGAAGAGAGGCGTGGAGCGTTGGAGGAAACCTACGCTGCCGTTAATGCACAGATTGATTACGGGACTCTGCCGAAGACTGTGGATGGGGAAAAGCTTCGGAAAATGTTGGATTTTACAATCAAGGGACTAATGACCGAGAGGTTTCAGGACGCTTCCTTTCAACCGGAGATGCTATACAGGGAAATTTGTGACTATCTCGATATGATGAAGCAGTTGGTATACAGCTGATGTATGAACAGGAGGATAAAAATGTATCAGTTTACGGAAGATTGCATGACAGGTATTCCAGAGATTGACGAAGAACATCGTCAGCTTTTTGACATTATCAATGAAGCATTTGCGTTGGTGGGAGAGGAGTCAGCTGCAGTACCGGAGGCCAAAAGCCTTCTCAGAGCATTAAGAAAATATGCAGAAATTCATTTTGCTCATGAAGAGGAGTATATGGAAAAGCTGGATGACCCTGAACTGCCGCGTCAGAGGCGGGAACATCAGGCTTTTACGGAGAAGGTGGAAAACATCCCTCTTGAAGAGCTGGATGAGGAAAACGGGACAAAGGTGCTGAAGGAGATGTTGGATTATCTGTCGCGCTGGTTGTATCATCATATTCTGGGCAGCGATATTATGATAGGACAGATTCGTCCCGTGACAGAGAAGGAGGATCCCTTTGCCTTTACAGACAAGTATCGCACCGGAATTAAGCTGGTGGATGAGGAGCATGAAACCCTGTTTCGGATTGTACGGGAGGCAAATGACCTGATTCAGGAGGAGCTTCTTCATGATAAGTACGATGAAATCATGGGGATACTGGATAAGCTGAAGGAATATACCATTCATCATTTTCAGGATGAAGAGGATTATATGGAGCGCATCGGATATGCAGGTCTGGAAGCCCAGCAAAGAGCACACCGGGCCTTTGTAGACAAGCTGAATGATATCAATCTGGATGATGTGGATGACAATCAGCAGGAATATCTGATAGAACTGGTAAACTTCCTGCTCAGCTGGCTTGTAAATCATATCCAGAAGGTTGATAAACTGATTCCGGCTGAACAATAGCTTATTTGTTCATCTTATAGGGGGCATCTGCAGGATGCCCTCCTTTTAATTTCTGCATACCGCGCTGGATGGCGTCCTTCGAGTTTTTCCAGTCGGCATCCTTATTGCGGTAGTCAAACTTTTCTACCAGCCAGGACACATCTGCAGCCAGGCGTTTCATATTCTCTTCCATAAGGGGAAACATGCAGGCGTAGAAGGCTTCCCTTTCTCTGTCATTTAAGTGGCTGTCTGAGGCCTCGCACAGGTCGCCGAAGTGGGAAAGACAGAAGCCCCTGCTTTTTTTGACTTTTTCGCGGAAGGCTTCATCCTGCTTCCAGAGATAGAAAAAGGTGTCCAGATATCTTGCGTAGGTGTCCTGATACTGTTTGCAGATGTAGCAGGAGCTCTCTTTTTCCCGAACCCACATGCCGATGGCATTTCCGCTCTCTGCATTCTTTTTGAATTTATCCTTCAGAGAGCTTTTTCCGGGCTTAAAGCCGGCGAACTGCTTCTGCATTTCTCCGATGATTTTCTGATAATGTGTCTTTAATATCCAGGCGTTGCCCAGCGTATTGCCATAGTCGAACATCTTCTGGAAGTGAAGGCGGCAGAAACCGGCCTTATCCGTCATTTCCCGGATGTCCGCCTCCATATAGGAGGAACCGTTTCCCAGAACAAAATCCAGAAGATCCTGCTCAATATTTCTTTCGATAAAGCAGAAGGGACATTCGTCGTCTGCGTTTACTGCATCGTTTAAGGGAATGGTGTATAGCTGTTCTTTCATGGAATAGATTTCTCCTTCTGCCTAAGATAAGGTCTACGATACCACAAAAATTACATAAATACTACATTTTTGTAACAATTTGGAATGGAAAATTAAGAATTCTTTCCTTGTAAAGTTTCGCCGGGCAAGATAGTATATATATACAGAAGTAATGAAAGATGTGATAATTCTTGATATTCAGCAGCATAGAATTCTTACTCGGTTTTCTTCCCGTATTTCTGCTCCTGTATTGGATGACACCCGCAAAGGCAAAAAATTTGACCCTTCTGTCAGGAAGCCTTGTTTTTTATGCTTTGGGGGAACCGCAATATCTGATACTGCTTATGGTATCGGTGGTGGTCAACTATTTTTTGGGACTGCATCTCGGACAGGGAGCGCGAAAGAGGAGTAAGGATAAGAGACAGAAGAAAAGTAAATTTGAGTTAAAACGTAAGATACTGTTTTTTGCAGCAGTTGCCGGCAATGTCGGTGTATTGGTGCTGTTTAAGAGCGGCATGGCAGACGGCAATCTGCCAATCGGCATCAGCTTCTATACCTTTCAGATTTTGTCCTATCTGACGGATGTGTATCGGGGAGAGGAGGCAAGAGAGCCTTCCTTTGTGCGCCTGGCAACTTACATTACCATGTTTCCCCAGCTGATATCCGGCCCTATTGTTCATTACGGCGAGGTGCGGGATTCGCTGAAACAGCGGGAATTTACTGCGGAAGGCGTACAGGACGGCTTAAAGGTGTTCACGGTGGGACTTGTTCTGAAGGTACTCCTTGCAGACCGAATCGGGCTGTTGTGGCGGGAGGTGCAGGTGACGGGGTTTGAGAGCATTTCCACTCCCCTGGCGTGGATGGCAGCTGTCGCCTATTCCCTGAAAATTTATTTTGATTTTTACGGGTATTCTCTGATGGCGATGGGACTTGGCAGAATGCTTGGCTTTGAACTGCCCGAAAACTTCAGGAACCCTTATATGGCACGCTCGGTCAGAGATTTTTACCGCAGATGGCACATTACGCTGGGTCGGTGGTTTTGCAAGTATGTGTATATTCCCCTGGGTGGAAACCGAAAAGGGGAATTCCGGACGGTGTGCAATCTTCTGGCAGTCTGGTTTTTGACCTCCATATGGCATGGCAGTACGGGTAATTTCCTGATTTGGGGAATGCTGTTATGGCTGTTTATTGTGATGGAGAGACAGCTGGAGGCACTGGGGCTCTTGAAGGTATTTGAAAAGAAGGGTCTGCGGTTGCTTCCGCATCTGTATCTCTGGGTGGTGATTCCGATTACATGGATGTGCTTTGCTATCACGGATGTATCTGAGTTACATGTTTATCTGGGAAGGATGTTCGGTACGGTGGAGGGAATCCGCGTCAGTGCGGGAGACTGGCTGAAGGCGCTGAAAAATTATGGTGGTCTGTTTGCTGTAGGCGGGCTTGCATGTACGCCGGCACTGCAGAAGCTGTTCAGGAAAGGAAAGGACAGTCTGCCGGGTATTCTTATATTGGTGGTGCTGTTCTGGCTGTGCGTGTGGAGACTACAGGTGGAAGGACAGAATCCCTTCATGTATTTGAGGTTTTAAGAGGGCTGCTTTGCAGCGCAGGTGACAGATTTGAAGTGGTTAAGAAAATGGTCTTATTTGCTCATAATGATAGGAACGGGAGTGGTTTACCTCTCCTGTGTGGATAACTGGCAGGTTTATGCAAGGCCTATGGCCCAGGCGAAAGCGGTGTATGCTGAACTGTCGGGCGGCTCAGTTCCGGAAAATTCTTTTCCTGTGGAGGATGAAGAGCAGCAGCCTTCTGTTCCGGAGACAGGAGCACAACAGATACCGGAGCGGCAGCCCTCGGAATCCGAAGAGAGCGACTCTCAGACAGCAGAAGGTGCGAAGCCATCCGCGGATGAAGCGGCGGCAGAAGACGGAGAGGTTTCCCGGGACGGAGAAGTATCCGGAGCGGAGGAAGCAGAAGAAAGCATTCCGGGGGAGCAGACAGGGGACGCTGAACCGGTCTACACATCAGTGGAGGATGATTATTTTGCAGACGCTGTATTTATTGGAGATTCCCGCACTGTAGGCATGTATGAATATGGCGGACTGGAGAACATTTCCACCTTTTATGCATCTACAGGCCTGACGGTCTACAAAATTTTTGATTCCGACATTGTGACGGTGCCGGGACAGAAAAAGAAAATTACCGTGGAGGAGGCATTGAAGCAGAACAGTTTTCAAAAGATTTATCTGATGATAGGCATTAACGAAATGGGGACCGGAACGGTGGAGACCTTTGCCGCGAAGTATCAGGAGGTGGTGGAGCATCTGCTTGAACTGCAGCCGGATGCCATTTTGTACATACAGGGTATCATAAAGGTGACTTCTGAGCGCTCCAATCAGGGAGATTACATCACCAATGAGGGAATTGAGGCCCGAAATGAGGCAATTTCCCGTCTGGCGGATAACAGGCGCATTTTTTATCTGGATGTGAATCCTTCCATTTGTGATGAAACGGGCGGCATGGTGGAGGATTATACCTTCGACGGGGTACATCTGAAAGCGCAGTATATTGAAATCTGGAAAGAATTTTTAAAGTCACATGCCATCCAATAAAAAACATCTGTTACCTTGTATTTTTGCTTGACGCAGGTTTCCTGACATATTATCATAAAACAAGGAGTAACTGTTCAGATTTTGGTGAATAGGAAGCACAATGTGCCGGACAGTTATGGATAAAAGTGCGATGAGGCCGGTTATACGGCCTCTTTGTGTGAAAAAACAGGAGGATGAGTTCATGAGCGAGAAGAAAAAAACTGCTCTCGGTGAGAGCGGCATCTACGATGCCAAAACCCTTGGGGCACCCAAGGTAGCGGTACTGGGTCTGCAGCATATGTTTGCAATGTTCGGTGCCACGATTCTGGTTCCCATTCTGACGGGGCTGGATGTTTCAACAACGTTGCTGTTTGCAGGTCTGGGTACACTGCTGTTCCATTTCCTGACAAAGAGAAAGGTGCCTGCATTCCTGGGTTCCTCCTTTGCATTCTTAGGCGGCTACTTCGCCATTGCCCCCAATGGAGAACACGAACTTCTGCCTTATGCCTGCTTCGGTGTGGCATGTGCAGGTCTGTTGTATCTGCTGCTTGCTCTTTTAATTAAGTTGTTCGGTACGGGCAAGGTAATGAAATTTTTTCCTCCCATTGTGACGGGTCCCATTATTATCGCCATCGGTCTGACTCTTTCCCAGTCTGCAATCGACAGCTGTTCTTCTGACTGGCTTATTGCGCTTGCAGCGATTGTCCTGATTATTGTCTGCAATATCTGGGGCAAGGGAATGGTTAAGATTGTGCCCATTATCATCGGCGTTATTGGTTCCTATCTGTTGGCTGTGATTCTCGGTCGTGTTGATTTTACCGCCGTAGCCGAGGCTGCATGGATTGGTTTTCCCATCCATTGGGACAGCACGGTGTTCTGGGCATTCAAGGATGGTAATGTCTCTCTGCTGATTACCTCTGTGATTACCATTATGCCGATTGCACTTGCTACCATTGTAGAGCATATCGGTGACATTTCGGCGATTTCTTCCACAGTCGGAAAGAACTATATCAAGGATCCCGGACTCCACAGAACTCTGTTGGGCGACGGCCTTGCAACCATACTGGCAGCTTTGTTCGGCGCTCCCGCAAATACCACCTACGGAGAGAATACAGGTGTCCTTTCCCTGACCAGAGTATTTGATCCTCTGGTAATCCGCGTTGCGGCATGCTTTGCAATCCTGTTTTCCTTCTGCCCTAAGTTTGCGGCAATTATCGGCTGTATGCCCTCTGCAACCGTGGGCGGCGTATCTCTGGTGCTTTACGGCATGATTTCAGCAGTCGGTGTCCGCAATCTGGTAGAATCCCACTGTGATTTTTCCAAGAGCCGTAATGTCATTGTGGCAGCTTTGATTCTGGTATTGGCTATCGGCATCAAGTTCAGTGCTGCAGGTGCTATTTCCTTCGCTGTAGGCTCTGTTACTATCAGCCTTTCCGGTCTTGCTGTAGGCGCACTGGTTGGCATTATCCTGAACGCTGTTCTTCCCGGAAAAGATTATGTCTTTGATGAAGAGAAGCCGGATGACACAGGTGTAAACTTTGCCGTGATGAATAAGGAAAAAGAACAGTAAGCTTTGGGACAGAAGTGATTGATTTGCAAAAAGAAGCATATGTAATGTATGGAGGAGTATCGCAAGGTACTCCTCTTATAGTGAGTGGGGAATTGTTTTGCACCATGTGCTTCGAAGTCGTTTGTATGAAAGGTGGTTTGACGGTATGAAAGTGGTCGATATGCACTGCGATACCATTTATAAGCTTCTTTGCAGGAAGGAAAAAGGGGAAACTGCGGAATTGCGGGAGAATGAGGGACACATCGATCTTCTGCGCATGAGGCAGAGTAATTATCTGGTACAGAATTTTGCCATGTTTGTGGAATTGGACTGTGATGGAGACCCCTGGGATAGAGTATGCAGGCTTTTTGAGCTTTATGGACAGGAACTTGAAAAGAACAAAGACCTGATTGCGCCGGTGTTGAAGTTTTCCGATATTGAGGTCAATGAAGCTGCAGGAAAAATGTCTTCCATGCTGACCGTTGAGGAGGGAGGCGTCTGTAAAGGGGAGATAGGTAAACTGCATAAGTTGTATGATATGGGAGTCCGCATGATTACGCTTACCTGGAACTTTCCCAACGAACTGGGGTATCCTAATCTGAACCATGAGCTTGCCGGAAAATCCGTTGAGGAATATCTGCACACTCCAAATCTGACGGGCGGTCTGACAGATAAGGGGAAGGAATTTGTGTCGGAGATGGAGCGGCTGGGCATGATACCCGATGTGTCACATTTGTCGGACGCGGGCTTTTATGATGTGTTGTCCGTGACAACGAAGCCTTTTGTGGCGAGCCATTCCAATGCCAGGACAATATGCCCGTGCGTCAGAAATATGACGGACGACATGATTAGAAAGCTGGCGGAACGCGGAGGTTGTATGGGTTTAAATTACTGTGCGGACTTTCTGGAGGAGGTGCCGGTGGGACAGAAGAATCCCGGTACCATTGAGGCAGTAGTGCGTCATGCGAAATATATTGCCAATACAGGCGGGATTGAAGTACTTGGACTGGGCAGTGATTTTGATGGTATTGACACTCACGCGGAGCTTCCGGGGGCGCAAAGTATGGGCAGGCTGTGGGATGCTCTGAAACAGAACGGGTTTACAGAAAGCCAGCTGGATAAAATTTTCAGGAGCAATGTACTGAGAGTGTATGGTGACACATTGCCTTGAAGAATTTAGAAAATAATTGTTTTCACATAAATTATGTGCTATTATCATATGCAGGCGGTTAAACGCATATCGGATGTCCTCTGTCAGACTGAGGATGCGATTAAAAAAATGAGGACTGTGGAGAATGCAGAACTTGAGCGTATTCAGATATGAGAGAAAATATCTCATCAACAACCTGCAGGTCGAGAACTATCGGTCCAGGATTGAATCAATATGTACCCTTGATCCTTATGCGGGAGAAGGAGGAAAATATTCCATCCGCAGCCTGTATTTCGACGATTATAACAGCAGTGCTTTCAAGAGCAATGCGAACGGAACCGATGTCAGAGATAAATGGCGGTTGAGAATTTATAACCGGGATTGCAGTCGGATTCGTCTGGAGCATAAGATAAAAATAAATGAGAAAGTGCATAAGGATTATGCTCTGGTTTCAAGAGATTTTTACGAGTCGATTATTGCGGGAAAACAGATGGAAATACAATATCCGGTACAGGATAAGGTGGTAAATCAGTTCCTGTTCGACTATTTTGCAAAAGGGTTAAGACCGGTGGTAATTGTGGAATATGAAAGGGAGCCCTATATCTTTGATGCAGGAGATGTACGGGTGACCTTCGACGAAAATATTGCTTATTCAGGTGAATGTGCGCGGTTTCTGGATTCAGATCTGCATCTGACACCGCTTACAGGTATCGGAAAGCAGCTGATGGAAGTGAAATACACGGAATTTCTGCCGACGATAATACACAGTGCATTGAATATGGGAACTATGCAGCAGACCACATTTTCCAAATTCTACCTGTGTGCAAAAAACGAAAAGATAAGAGGGGTAACAGAATGACAACTTTCAACAATATCATCAAATCATCATTTATCGATTCCTTTGAAATGGGAGGAGTAACGACTGAGGTTGTAGCAGTGTCTCTTGGGGTTGCCTGCATCTTGGCACTGTATCTGTTTCTGGTGTACTTTCTGCTGGCAAGAAAATCTTTTTACAATATGAATTTTAATCTTTCCCTGGTGGGGATGACCGTTATTACCGCAGCGATTGTTTTGACGATTCAGTCGAATCTGGTGCTGTCTTTGGGAATGGTGGGTGCACTCTCTATTGTACGTTATCGTTCTGCAGTAAAAGACCCTATGGATTTGTTTTTTCTTTTCTGGGGAATCGCAAACGGCATTATGAGCGGAGCACGACAGTACCTGCTGGCGGTTATCGTCTCTCTGATTCTGACATTGATTCTGATGATATTGAGTCATTTTCCCGTGGCGAAGGCGCCGTATGTTCTGGTGGTGAATGCTTCGCAGGCGGTGATGGATCGGATTAATGAGACGATTGATGAGTATTGCAGATATTCCAAAGTTCGTGCGAACCATATTGCGGACGGAAAAGTGAGAATGATTGTGGAGATAAAGGCAGAAGATAACGACGAGCTGCTGACAAGCCTCGGCGCAATCGAAGGTGTTTCTGCATCTATCCTGACCTATGAGGGAGATATTGTCTGTTAGTAAGGAGTAAGAGGAAGAGTGTCCGGGTTTAGTCGAAAGAAATGTATCGTGTTTTTGACAGGCTGTGCGTTGTTTTTGCTGAGCAGCGCATGGCTTCTGTTTTTTTATATGAAATATCAGGTCAGGGATAAGCTGTTGATTTCTCAGGAGAGCGGCATCTGCGAGGAAGGTACAGAGATTACTGCCCGTATTTTTCGTGAAGGTACTGTCTTCTATAGCCTGAATGGGGAGGAAGTACAGGAGTATGAGGCACCCATTGTTCTGTCTGCAGGAGAGGACGGCTGCTGGTATGATATGTCCTTTTTCTGCGTGTTTGCGGATGGAGAACAAACGGAGACTCAGGAGAGAACTTATTTTGTAACCCGTTCGGAGGAGAAGCCTGTCGGAACGGATTATATTGTTTCCGTATGGGGAGATGAGGCTGAACTTTTCGGAGAGGAAAAGGGATTGTTTGTAAGGGGGACTCAGTTTGAAGAATATATGGCGGAGAACCCTGACGTTGATTTGCTTGGAACGATAATTCCGGCAAACTATTTCAGTAACGAGGAAATTGCTGTTCACAGTGTGATTTTCAACCGGGAAGGTGAGCGGCTAATCGATCAGGACTGTGGATTGAGGATATATGGTGCAGTGACCCGTGCCAAAAACCAGAAGTCCTTTCGCCTGATGGCACGATATGCATATGATGATGCGAATACCTTCGATTATCCCTTCTTCCCACAGCTTTTGAACGAAAACGGCGGAGAACTTTTGAAATATAAGAAGCTGTCATTTCACAACAGCGGTAATGACAACGGTTATGGATTTATCAGGAATCAGCTCTGCAACGAACTGGCAAGACAGGCAGGCTTTCCGGATGTGCTTGTGTCAAAGAGTGCGGCGGTTTACGTGAATAATCGTTATATGGGTGTTTATTGGCTGCAAAATGCTTACGGAGAGGGATATTTTAAAGAGAAGTACGGTGAATACGCGGGAGAGATGATTACTCTGGAGGGTGCAATGATCCGTGTGTCTTCCCCGGAGGATGAGGAGGAGAGACTGCAGGCTTATGCAGATGAGTATAACGATTTCTGCCAGTGGGTGGCAGCCTCCGATGTTCAGGATGATGCCGTATGGACAAGGGTGACGGACACCATCGACGTGGAAAACTTTTTGCAGTATGTGGCGATTGAATACTATGTGAATAATCTGGACTGGCCGCATAATAATCTTAAAATATACCGCTATCTGTCCGAGGATGGGATATACTATGAGGATTCCGTTTTTGATGGCAGATACCGATACCTGCTTTTTGACCTGGATTATGGCATGGGCCTGAAATTTCTGGGCTACTATGGACGGGATGCCTATACAGAATCATTGAAGAGTCTTTGCGAAGTACAATCCTCTTCGGCATTGTTCGCGAAGGTGATGCAGAGAGAAGATTGCCGAAACATGTTCATCAATGATGTCCTGAATTTGAGAAACGGAAGCTTTGCGCCGGGGAATGTGGAGGAAGTACTGAACCAGCTCAATGACAGCAGATGGAGTGAGCTTGTTTATATGATGGAAGAAACGGATATCCTGAAAGACTCTTTGTGGGAATCCGACGATAATGACATTAACCATGTGCAGAGCGAACTGAAAAGTATCGTGGAATATGCGAAACAAAGACAGACATTCGTAATGGAAGAGATGTCATCTGTATGGGAAACAGGCAGTCCTGTTGCATTAGAGCTTTCCCCGAATGAGCAGGTACAGGTAAACATTAACGGAACGGAAATGAGTCGTTCCGGCGAGATTGTTTATTTTTCAGCGGTTCCGATTGAAATTAGTGTGAAAGCCAATGAAGGTATTTATGTAAAAGGTTATTTTGTGAACGAAAGCTATGTAGAAGGCTCCACTATATGGATTCTGCCGGGTGAATATGCGGAGAACGGTATCATAACCATAGTGCCTGACTGGGAGGAAGAGGAGTGCGAGAGCCTGCGTATTGATTCCTGCCGGACAAGCGGCACGCAGGATTATGTGGTACTGAAAAATACGGGAAATGTAAACATTCATCTGAATGAATATTATTTGAGCGACGACGAGGAAGATATCTTCAAAAACCAGTTGCCGGATAAAATTTTAAAGCCGGGGGAGACAATTACTTTTTATGGAGAAAAGTATGACAGCATCCAAAAACTGGGCGTTTATCGGCTTACGTTTTCCTGGAAGGATGGCGAGGAGGTTATTTTGTCCCACATGAAGGGCGGCATCATAGAAAAAAGATCGGCAGACAGTGTGAGTTCTCTTGCATATTAAGTGGTATATCGAGACTTTTGGCTCTCGTCCTTTGGAAAGGACGGGAGCTTTTTGCGACCGGAAATAAATTCACGGAACATAGTAATCATAACTAGCAAAAAAAGATTAAAAAACTATAAAATATATTATAAGGAAATGAAACGTGTTGCTATTTCAGGCAGAAAATGGTATTCTTTACTTCGAAAATATGCAAATACGAAAGGCAAAACAGTATGAGTGAAGCATTCCATATCATTAGTGATGGCTCCTGTGATCTTCCGGCAGAGCTGGCAGAGGAGAAAAATGTTACGGTAGTTCCTTTTTATGTATCCTTTGATGGGGAGCACTATCTGAAGGAAGGCGTGGAGATTGGCATTAGGGATTTTTATCAGCAGATGGTTGACAGAAAGGGCGTTTTCCCGAAGTCATCCCTTCCGTCCGCGCAGGACTATGCAGATGTGTTTCTGCCCTTTGCAAGGGAAGGAATGCCGGTTATCTGTATTTGTATTACTACAAAATTCAGCGGTTCCATGCAGTCGGCACTCAGTGCGGCAGATATCGTGCGGGAGGAGTACCCGAATGCTGAAATCACGGTGATTGATGCCACGGTAAATACGGTGCTGCAGGGGCTTTATGTGCTTGAAGCCGTGAAAATGCGCGACAGCGGCATGAGCTATCGGGACACAGTTGCACGACTGGAGGAGATTAAGTCGACAGGCAGAATCTTCTTTACAATAGGTGATATGGAATATTTGAAGCATGGAGGCCGTATCGGAAAGGTGGCGGCGCTCGCCGGCGGTATTCTGGATATCAGGCCGATTATTACCCTAAAGCAGGGTGAAATTTTCCCTTCGGGAATCGGCAGAGGAAGAAAGCGCAGCACGGAGAAGGCACTTGATTTGCTGCTTGGCTATCTGGAAAAGAGTGGGAAAGGAATTGACTGTTATAGCCTTGCAGTAGGATATGGGTATGATATAGAAGAGGGGAAAGCGTTCCGGGATCATGCGCTTGCGGTCCTGCAAAGTAAAGGCTATGATATCAGGGAAATGCCCACTTATCAAATTGGAGCTACCATTGGCGTTCACACGGGCCCCTATCCTCTGGGATTCGGAATCATTGAAAAGGGAATACATTAAAATGGGAAGGAAGCAGCGAAGGAGACAGACAATGGCAGAGGAATTGAAAAACAGGAAAGATGTCCCGGAGAAACTGACCTGGGATCTGACAAAGATTTATAAGACCGAGGAGGACATGTACAGGGATGCGGACAGGATGAAAGCAGCCGCGAAGCACATTGCGGAAACATGGAAGGGAAGGCTGAATACTCCGGAAAATATTGAGGCCTGCGTGACGGAATACAGACATCTGACAGAGGTGATGACACTGGTGAACGATTACTGTGATTTGGCGGTATCTGTTGATTATTACGACAGTCACAATCAGGAACGCCTTGGCAGAATCAGCCGTATGGTGTCGGAGATTCAGAGCGATTTAAGCTTCGTGAGAAGTGAAATGATGGAGCAGGACGAGAAAGTCATCGAGAGAGCCATAGAAATCAGTGACGGCAACAAATATTATCTGAAGGATGTGCTGCGTGACAAGGCGCACCGCCTGCATCCGGAGGCAGAGAGGGTAGTGTCCGCACTGGGCCAGACTCTTTATAATGCGCCCTATGACATATATAACAATGCAAAGCTTGCAGATATGAAATTTGAGGCTTTTTCCGCAAAAGGAGAGCAGCATCCGCTGGGCTACGCACTTTTTGAGGATGATTATGAGTATGAGCCGGATACGGAAATCCGCCGTGCCGCCTTTGATGCCTTCTCCAAGAAAATCAGGGAATATGAGAATGTAACGGCAACTGCTTACAATACGCAGGTGCAGACGGAGAAAACGCTGGCAACACTTCGGGGGTTTGACTCTGTATTTGACTACCTGCTCTTTGACCAGAAGGTGTCGAGGGCTCTCTATGACCGCCAGATTAACCTGATTACGGAAAAGCTGGCGCCCCATATGCGTAAATACGCAAGACTGATTCAGAAGATATACAGTCTGGATAAAATGACCTTTGCCGATTTAAAGCTGCCGATAGACCCGGATTATGCGCCGGAGGTTACTATTGAGGGCTCCAGGGAATATATTGAGAAGGGACTAGCCATTCTCGGAGAGGACTATGTGAAGATGATTCGCACCGCCTATGAGGAGCGTTGGGTGGATTTCGCCCAGAACAAGGGAAAATCCACGGGAGGCTTCTGCGCCAGTCCTTACGGCAAAAACTCTTATATCCTTATGACCTGGAATAATAAGATGTCGGATGTGTTTACTCTGGCACATGAACTGGGACATGCCGGGCATTTCAAAGCCTGCAACAGCACACAGTCCATTTTTGACACTAACGTGTCCAGCTACTTTGTGGAAGCACCTTCTACCATGAATGAACTGCTGATGGGACATTATCTGCTGAGGACAAGCACGGACAAGCGGTTCCGCCGATGGGTGTTGGCTTGCATGATTGGCAATACCTACTATCATAATTTTGTGACACACCTGATGGAGGCTGCCTACCAGAGAGAGGTGTACAGGCTGGTTGACGCGGGCGGCAGTGTACAGGCGGAAACACTGAGCAATATTATGCGTGATACCTTGCAGAAATTCTGGGGAGATGCGGTGGAAATAAATGAGGGTGCAGAACTGACCTGGATGCGCCAGCCCCATTATTATATGGGTTTGTATTCTTATACCTACAGTGCCGGACTGACGGTTGCAACCCAGATGTGCAAGCGTATTGAACAGGAGGGAGAAGCGGCCATTGAGGACTGGAAAAAGGTGTTGGCAGCAGGAAGCACACTGACTCCCGTGGAACTGGCGGCTCTGGCAGAAATCGATATTACTACGGATGCACCGCTTCTTGACACCATCGAGACCATCGGTGCCATGATTGATGAAATCTGTGAATTGACAGAAGAAATATCATAGGATGTGATACGAGTATGGGACGGCATAAAGCGCAGGATGGCTGTAAATATAGCAGCTTTCAGCGCAGCAGCCGTCCCATCAGTTTTTGCATGGGAGAGAACAGAACCAGACAGATACAGAAATTGGAAATGCAGTGGAGGATGTCGTAGGGAATGCCTGCAACCCACCATTCAAAGGTGCCGTGGATGCCTACGATAAAAAGATAAGGGATTGCACATAGTGCACCGAAAAACAGCCCAAAGAACCCGGAGAGCATACTCCAGAAAAAGGGAGACTGCTGTTTGCGGAACAGAAGCGTGAGCAGGGCAAGGAGGGGCCAGGTATAGAGGTACATTATCCACCAGAGGCCAAAGCCGTAGATGCAGCCCTCCAGCAGCACAAAGACGGGAATGACAAAGAAAATCAGCTTCCCAAAACAGAGCGTATAGAGAATCATCAAAAAGGAGACAAGCTCCACATTCGGAAGAAAGGAAAGGGCGCACTTTGCCACCTCGATTGTTGCAGTCATCATACCGATACGTGCAATATTCGTGGCAGACAGAGTGTGCTTTTTCATGGGTTGTCTCCTTCTTTGATTCCTTTATCAGTAGATGGTGTAAACGATGCTGTAGGCTTCACCGTCGTTGACTGGCTGCGTGTCGATGCCATAGTTACAGTACTCACCGTCTACATAGAAAGCCCAGTAGGCGCCGTCCTTGCTGTAATCGGCAGTTACACCGTTGACGGTTTCCACCATCAGACCATATTCCGATTCGGTTCCCTCAAAGGTAAGGCCCTCTGTCTCCTCCATGGCCTGACGCAGATACTCGGCATCCGTGTGAACCTCATAGGAGGTGGTTTCCTGCTTGTCGTTTACGACCTCGATTGTCAGTGCTTTTGCACCTTCCACAGGTTTCGGGGATGCAAAATGGTAAATGACTGCAAAGGCAGCTATCAGTACCACTGCGATAATACAGGCGATAATTGCTGTTTTGGATGATTTTTTTGTTGTGTTTGTCTCAGACATTTTTTTCCTCTTTTCTTTAAAATGTTTCGAGTTTTTCCGGGGGTGCCAAAAAGTCTGCGCAGTATGACAAAAAAGCTCCCTTTTCTGCACAAATGGGAAAAAAGGGAGCATGAATGCGTCAGAACACTTGCATGTCTGAAACTTATGTACTCCCAGTTACTCGTAGGCCGGAACCGAAGTTCCCGTACAACAACAGGCAGGTTTCCTGGCTCATAGTTCATCGCTTTCACCGCCTTCCCGGTTTTCCAGTGACATCTTGATAAAAGCTCCCTAAATACAGTGACGAGTTCGTACAGGATTCACACCTGTTTCCCTTTTCACCAGATCCATCTTCCCAAAGGAATCATCTGACACCTGTTGTTTTTCTTATTAAATTTCAATTCGACCGAAAGTCAGTCTATCACAATTCTGTGAAAGATGCAACAGTAACTTCTCTGCCCAAGGCGCTTCTGCGGCTCTTTCAACATTATTCCGCTTCGTCCTCTTCCGTGGGAACTGCCCGTACGGTGATTCCGTTTACCACCACATTTCCTCCAAGTTCAATCACGAGGCATTCCCTTCCGCCGATATTTCTCGTTTCAATCAGGTCGGTGCGCTCAGGATTCACCTTGATGACCACATCGGGAGTTTTGACCTCGAAGGTTCTTGTATTCATCACGTTGCTTGCGAGGAGGGAGGTGGTTTCCCCGGCGGTTTCGTCGTAATATTTGTCAAATTCCTCCAGCTTTTCATTGGATACACCGCTGTCTGCGAAGATTGTCTTGACCTCATTCTTTGCAAGAACCAGCGGCTCCGGTTCTTCCTTGTGTTCCTCGACCATTTCGGTGAGCTTGTCATGGATGTTCTTCACTACTTCAATATCACAGTCCTCGCCCAACGTCTCCTCAATCAGAGCCTGAAAGGTTTCCTTCTGTCCGCCGGCGGACAGGGGCAGGGGGCAGCCGAGCAGTTCGCTTACAAAGCCCTCCTTTAAATCTTCAGGGTCTTTGGAATAGTAGAGGGTGCTGTGAATATCTGAACTGCGGTCATTGAAGGCGGGAAAGAGATAGCCGGTCTCCGGCAGGGCTACCACCCAGTCGCGGATGCGGTTCTGGAAGGCATTCTCCTCTGCATTGTAGGACAGTCCCGGCTTGGAAAGCTCCACAGGGCAGATACAGGTCAGTATGTACTCGTAGATTTCATCGGAGGCATCCTCCATGTCTATGCCGTCGGAGGTTCTGCCCGGCACGTCGTACACATCGTGGATGACCAGAATCAGGTAATTTCCTACATATTCATAGTTGGCAATAATTCTGTCGTAATATTCCTCCAGCAGGGCATCATCCTTCAGCTTGCTGTCACGAAGGCGCAGCAGAAATTCCTGAGTACCGCCTTCTTCCTCAGATTTTAAAGGGAATTCCAGCGTCATCAGGTTTTTGCCAAGTGTGCCTGACAGGGTTTTTCTCAATATCTCGAAATATTTAAACATCTCCTCCTCGGGAAGTGCCAGAAAGGCCTGTTTGAACTCAGTTTTTTTGTTCTTTTCCCCGTCCACATAGCAGCCACAGATGCGGGTAATGGAGCAGTTCTTCTGGGTGAGGAGCTTCTTGATTTCAGCAATTTCCTGTTTTGTCATGTGTGTTACCTCTTTCCTTTGCGATAGGGCGGGACGCCCAAAGTCAATTTTCAGTATAGCGCAAATTACATCGACGGGCAAGAATAACTGCTGCGAAAAATATTCGGTGTATGTTGAAAGCCTTGTCCTTCATTGATTGACTTCCGGGTGGGTAGCGGCTATAATGAGATTATTCTTTAACCTTTGGAGGGGAAATGAAACCGGAGATTGTTTTATTTGATCTGGATGGAACCCTGCTTCCCATGAATCAGGATGTTTTTGTGAAAACTTATTTCAGCTGTCTGGCGGAGAAGCTTGCACCGCATGGCTATGACGCAAAGCAGCTGGTTGACGGTATATGGGCCGGCACTGCTTCCATGGTGCGAAATGACGGCAGTTGTACCAACGAAGAAGCCTTTTGGAATTGCTTTTCCGGTTTTTTTGGAAATAAGGTATATGCCGACAAGCCGCTGTTTGATGAATTTTACCGGGTGGAATTCCAGAAGGCAAGGAAGGTCTGTGGCTTCAATCCCAAGGCGGCAGAGACAGTCGCCCGGCTGAAGGCAGGGGGACTGCGGGTGGCTCTGGCGACGAATCCCATCTTCCCGGCGACAGCCACGGAGAGCCGTATCCGCTGGGCCGGGCTGGAGCCGGAGAATTTTGAGATATATACCACCTATGAAAATTCCCATTATTGTAAACCCAACCCTGATTATTACCGTGAGGTTTTGCAAAAGCTGGGCTGTGTCCCGGAGCACTGTATTATGGTGGGAAATGATGTGGAGGAGGATATGGTGGCGGAAACGCTGGGAATGCGGGTTTTCCTGCTGACAGACTGCATGATAAACAAGGAGGGAAAGGATATTTCCTGTTACCCCAACGGCAGCCTGACGGAATTCATGGATTATATTACGGAAAACTGAGGAAAGGATTGACAAGAGATGAGTAAGGAAAAGGGAAAGGGTTTTATTGCGGAATTTAAAAAATTTATTATGCGCGGAAATGTGATGGATATGGCGGTCGGCGTGATTGTCGGCGGTGCCTTTACCTCTATCGTGACCTCGTTGAATCAGGATATATTGACTCCCATTCTGGGAATTTTCGGAGGGATTGACTTCTCCAATCTTTCGGTAACACTGGGCAGCGGAGAAGGTGCTCCTGTTCTTGCTTACGGAAACTTTATCACGGCAGTGTTAAATTTCCTGATTACGGCACTTGTCATTTTCTGTCTGATTAAGGGTTTAAATAAGCTGAACGAGAAGCTTGGCAAAAAGGAAGAGCAGAAGCCGGCGGCGCCCACTACGAAGAAGTGTCCCTTCTGCAGGAGTGAAATCGCCATCGATGCCACCAGATGTCCCCACTGTACTTCACAGCTGGAGGAGACAAAGTAAGGCGTGGACGAAAGTGGAAGGAAATGGACTTCATATGGCATTAGGAGAGATTGGAAAAAAAGGAAGATATTTTGTGTCTGCGGTATGCCTGATGGTGATGCTCACCGGCTGCGGTGAGACGGGAGAGCGGACGACGAACGCCACTGCCATGATTCAGGCACTGGATTATCAGGGGGCTTTGGCGGAACTGGATGCTGCGGAAGAAGCGGGAGAGAATGAAAGGCTGATTAACCGGTCCAGAGGGATTGCCTACATGGGACTTACAGACTATGAACAGGCTGTCACCGCGTTTGAAGCGGCACTTCGGGGAAGCAACGGTCTGGTGGAAAATGTGGATTTCGACCTGAACTATTATCTTGCAGCTGCTTATTCAAAAAGCGGAGACTATGCTGCGGCGGAAGAAATTTACAATAACATTCTTGCTCTTCGCCCGGAAGAGGAGGATGCCTGTTTCCTGCGCGGGAATGCGCGCATCAGTCTGGGAAACTTTGAGGGAGCAAAGGAGGATTTTGATAAGGTAATCTCCATGGATTCCACAAATTATGACAGGTTGATTGAGATTTACGAGGTTCTGGACTTCTACGGCTACAAGGAAGTGGGAAAAACCTATCTGCAGACGGCGCTGGAGTCCGGCAGTAAGCAGATGGATAACTATTGCATCGGGCGTATCTATTATTATCTCGGTGAGTACCAGAAGGCATATCTGGCGCTGGAGGATGCCAAGGAAAAGGGTGGAGCCGAGAGTTATCTCTATCTGGGTCGTTCCTATGAGGCCACCGGAGATTACAATTATGCAGCCAATGTCTATAACAGCTACCTGAGCAAGTATTCGGGAAATGCGGAAATCTATAATCAACTGGGGCTTTGCGAGATGGCAAAGGGAGAATATCAGAAGGCGTTGGATGCTTTTCAGGCCGGTATGAAGCTGGGAGACAGCGCCATGCTGCAATCCCTGTCCTTTAATGAAGTGGTTGCATATGAGTATCTGGGAGAATATGAGCAGGCTTACGCTCTTTTGACAAAGTATCTGACGAATTATCCGGATGATGAACAGGCGAAGCGGGAAAATGATTTCCTCGCCACACGATAAAAAATGCTCCTGCGTGCAGGAGCATTTTTAGTGTGCAGGTTCGTCAGTCCGACTGCTTAAAAATTGGGCGTATTCCATCAGATGTTCAATGCGGTTTGTTTTTTCGCAGGCGAGAACCGTGTCGACAACATCCAGTACCGTATATTCCTTTGCAATACGTCGGGTTAAGGTTTTGGGGTCGAAGCGGTACTTCGTTCTTCCAAGCAGATAATCCGTGGTGACGCCGTAGAAATCGGCCAGCTTACAGAGTGTATTTAAATCGGGGGAGTGGACGCCGTTCTCATAATTGGAGATAGTGCCGATGGAAAGATTCAGCAGAAGGGCAAGTTCTTTTTGGGCGAGCCCTTTTTCTCTGCGCAGATTTGCCAGAATATGACCGATATGTTCCATGGCGGCGTCCTCCTTTCTTTTGTTTCTTTCAGATTTTTTAAATTATGATAAATTCTATTTTATAGTATTTCAGATTTTGTAAAATCCTATTTCATGTATCCAATAAAAATAAGGGATTTGGAATGAATTGTTTTAGATAACATAAAATAAGAAGAATAAGACGGAAGGAACGGAATTGTTGCTAATGAAGCAATAAAATATACAAAATATATGTATTCTATAAAAATAAGGATACTATATCTTGTGTATTTACGTTGACTTTTAAGTGGCGCAATGATATGATGTAAAGTAATCGTGGAGCGCAGACTTTACTGATGCAGGGGAGGAGTTCGGAATGCAGGTTATCAAAAGAAACGGGGAAAAGGCGGATTTCACGCTGACAAAAATCAATGATGCGATTATGAAGGCGTTCACAGCGACGCAGATGAGCTACACCAACGACATCATTGATTTGCTGGCATTGCGCGTCACCGCTGATTTTCAGGACAAGGTGAAAGAGGACGCAGTTCATGTGGAGGATATTCAGGACAGTGTGGAGCGTGTGCTGGGACAGGCAGGCTACGAGGAAGTGGCAAAGGCTTATATTCTGTACCGTAAGCAGCGCGAAAAAATGCGTACCATGACCTCCACCATCCTTGATTATAAGGAAGTTGTGAACGGTTATGTGAAGGTGGAGGATTGGCGTGTAAAGGAGAATTCTACCGTCACATACTCTGTGGGCGGCCTTATTTTAAGTAATTCCGGCGCTGTCACTGCAAATTACTGGCTTTCCGAAATCTATGATGAAGAAATTGCGGAAGCGCACAGAAATGCGGATATTCATATTCATGACCTGTCCATGCTGACCGGATACTGTGCGGGATGG
>JBJEJG010000055.1:0-17999 GCA_051877795.1 Acetatifactor sp. | reverse complement strand
GTTGCGTCCTATACCGGAAATACCGGGACGACGGTAGGCACCTATACGGCAACTGGCCTGTCTTTAACCGGTACCAATGCGGATAACTACAAGCTGCCGGAGAATGCAAGCCATACATGGAAGATTGTCAAGGCAGAGAATGCTTTCCTGATTCAGCCGACTATTGTCGGATGGACATACGGAGAGACGGCATCCACCCCGGTGGCGTCGGCGAAATTCGGAACAGTAACCTTCAAGTATAAGGAAAACAAAGACGGTATTGCCGGTTGGAGCATCTTCAATCCTGCCACAACGCAGGTTCCCACCGAGGCGGGCGAGTATGTCCTGATTGCTTCCGTGGAGGCCGGAGAAGGCTATGATGCGATAACAAGCGCGCAAACCATCTTTACCATTGCTCCGGCAAAAGTTACCATAACGGCGCTTGATGCGGGCAGTATCTACGGAAAGCCGCTTGCAACTCTGCCTTATACAGTGACGACACTGAAAGGCAGGATTACTGATTCGGACAAGGCGGATTTGGAAATCCGTCTCTCCACTGATGCATCTGCTTCCGCAAAGGCGGGCACTTACCCGATTCGTGTGAGCTGTAAGGAAAATGAGAATGTTCTTGTGACTGTCGTAAACGGAACTTATACTATCAGGAAAGCGGTGCTTACTGCGTCAGCAGCAGATGTGAATGTAGTCTTTGACGGCAGGACACATGGCATTTCGGCAACCGTGACAGGAGAGGATGGCAGGTCTGTTTCGGGTGCGTCGATATATTACAGTATGTTGCCGTTAGATTCCCAGAACTTCGGCAGCGGAGCGGCACAATCCCCTGTCAAATCGGATGCGGGTGAGTACACTGTTTATTATTATGCCGAGGCGGAAAATTATGAGCCAAAAGCCGGCAGTGCAAAGATTACGATTACGCAAAAGTCTGTCACAGTGACGGCGAAGAACGCGGGCATTACCTATGGAGACGAAGCCGTAAACGACGGCGTTACCTATGAGGGCTTTGTGGGCGGCGACACGGCGGAAAGCCTGAATCTCGAACCGTCCTACAGCTATACGGCACAGGTTTCCGGTGAGGGTGTGGGCGCAGCCTATACTGTCGGAAGCAATGCCGGAACCTATCTGATTACACCGAGTGGACTGAGCGCGCAAAATTACAGCTTTATCTACGTGCCCGGCGCACTGACCGTCGGAAAGAAAGCGCTGACAGAGGATATGTTTACCGTGGATTCTGCGGTGCTGACCTATGACGGAATTGCAAAGGAACCGGCTGTGTCGGGAACGGATAAAACAGAGGGTGAAACAGAGCTTCTGAAGATTTCCGATTTTGCCGTGGCATATTCCGAAAATACCAATGCCGGTGAAAACACGGCGTCAGCTGTGATAACGGCAGCGGAAAACGGGAATTACAGCGGCAGCGTGACGAAGCATTTCAGCATTGAGCCTGCGAAAGTAACCATAAAGGCAGACAGTGCGGAAAGCCAATACAATGCGCCGATTGCAGAACTAACCTGGCGTGTGACATCGGGAACCATTCTGGAGGCGGATCAGGAGAGCCTGAAGCTGAAGGCGGAGACCTCCGTAAAGAAGGGCTATGCGGCAGGCTTATACGAAAATGCGGTGACAATCAGCCATGCAAAGAACGGCAATTATGAGATTACCGTGATTCCCGCAGACTATGCGGTGACAAAAGCACAGATGACCGTGACCGCACAGGGCTATATGGGCGTTTATGACGGCAAGGAGCATGGCGCTTCTGTTTCGGCAAAGACAGGACAGTTTTTGACCTATGCGAAGATTTACTACGGAACAAGCACGGTGGATGATACCAACTATGAAAGTGCGGCAACAACCAGCCCGAAATTTACGGATGCCGGAACCCATCCTGTTTATTACTATGCTGTATGTGATAACTATGAACCGGTACAGGGAAGCGTGGAGGTTGTGATTTCCAGGGCGCCGCTGACCGTGACGGCACCGGACGCTGAACTGACCTATGGTAATGCGCCGGATACTGTTCTGGGTGCGCTGACCATAAGTCAGCTGACCTATGACGGCTTTGTTGGAAACGATACGGCAGAGAACGCCGTCGGGGAAGGAGATACGGCTGACTTTACGACAGATTACCGGCAGTATGGTGATGTCGGAACCTATACCATTACTCCAAAATTCTCAGAGTCGGCAGTGAGCGGCCCTGTGCTGAAGAACTATGAGATTTCCTATACAGTGGGAACGCTCACTGTGGAGCCGAAGCCTGTAACCTTCACATGGCCGGAGACAACCGAATTTTCCTATAATGGAAATGAGCAGGGAATCGATGCCGGGGTAGAGGGCATTGTGAACAACGATGCTGTGAATGTTGGCGCTTATCTGACGGATGCAGCCGGGAAGAAGCTGCACAATGCAACGGCGGCAGGAGAGTACACGGCAGTGGTGACCGGACTTTCCGGTGCAAAGGCCGGAAACTATACCTTCGATGCTTCCGGTGATACGATAAGCAGGGAATGGAAGATTGAAAAGACAGACAACGACTGGAAGATTACACCTGCCATCAGCGGCTGGATGGTGAACAATCCGGCGAATGCGCCTGTAGCGGCGGCGAAGTATGGAACGGTTACGTTTACCTATGCGGTGAAGGAAGACGGGGATGAAACAGGAGAAGCTGCGGAGTATACAGCGGATAAGCCCACGGAAGCCGGAAGCTACTTTATGAAGGCGTCTGTGGCAGAGACGGCGAATTACGAAGGACTGGAGATGATTGTTCCCTTTGAGATAAAGGCGGCAGGACAGCAGGCGGCAAAGACAGTTTATGTCAGGGCTGCCGATAAGACTCTGACCTATGGGGATGCCGTGCCGACAGACGCAGAGTTTGGCTATAGCTTCGGCGATTCGGCAGACAATCCGACAGGCAATTCGATTACGGATGCGGGTGGAAATGAGATTACGGATATTTCAGATATTGCGTCCGGAACTGTAACCTATGTGACAGACTATGAGCAGGGCAGCAATGCAGGAAGCTATACCGTATTGCCTGCAGGACTGACGGCAAAGGAAGGCTATGAGATTGTTTATCAGCCCGGAAACCTTACCGTAAATAAGAAAGAAATTACGCTCTGCTGGTCTGCGGACAGCTTTACCTATGACGGAACCACGCATACCGTGACGGCGTCTGTAAACAGTGGTGAACTGATGGCAGGCGACAGCATTGTGGTGACAGGCTATGAGACGGATACCACTGCCCAGACGCCGGTGCAGAACGAGGCTGTCAATGCGGGAAGCTACGTGGCACATGCGATTTCCTTCTCCGACAGGAATGCGTCAAATTATACAATCAAGGGAGAGAGTGTGGCTCACACCTGGAGTATCCAAAGGGCAGTATCCGGCGGCGAAGGCGGAGCAGAGGGCAACAGCTTTACGGTTGTACCTGCGATTGCAGGCTGGACCTACGGGGAAACGCCCTGCATGCCGGTTGGTGAGGCAAAATACGGCAGTGTCCGTTTCCTGTACAGTACAGCTGAGAACGGCACTTACACGGGCGAACAGCCTGTAAATGCCGGAACCTATTATATGAAGGCAGTCGTGGATGGCACGGAGAACTACGAAGGTCTGGAGAGCACACCAATTCCATTTGAGATTGCAAAGGCAAAGCTTACGCTGATTGCGGATGATGTTTCCGGCGCATACGGCACGGAGCTTGCGGAACTGACCTATGTGACGAGCGGTAATATAAAGGATGGAGATAATCTGGGTATCCGGCTTGGCACAACGGCGGTGAAGGGAGCGAAGGTCGGCGAGTATCCGATTACCATTACACATAATGGCAACACAAATTATGATGTGACAACGGTTGACGGTACTTACTTTATCACGGCAGACACAACGAGCCTGCAGGTGACGGCATCAGGCTATGCCGGTGCTTATGATGGTGCGGCGCATGGCATTACTGTTACGGTTCAGGATGCAGACGGCAGGGAATTGCCGGATGCGGTTGTATATTACAGCGAGACGGAGCTGACGGACAGCAATTACGGAAGCGGCAGTACGGAAAGTCCGACTCTGACAGGTGCCGGAACGAAGACGGTTTATTATTACGTTGCCACGGACAATTATGCACCGGTTAGGGGCTCCAAGGACATTGAAATCTCCAAAAAGAATGTGACCGTGACAGCGCTGAATGAGTCCATTGCTTACGGTGAGGAGCCTGCAAACAACGGTGTGACATACAGCGGCTTTGTGGGAACAGACGATGAAACCGTGCTTGGCCTCGTACCGGAAATACAATATAACTACACGCAGTATCAGAATGTGGGAAGCTATACGATTACGCCTTTGGTTGCGGATACGGCAAATTATCATTTTGTTGCCCTGACCGGAACCCTGACGGTAGTGCCGAGGGAAGTGACCTTCGAATGGTCTGCGAATCAGTTTGCCTATGACGGCACGAAGAAGCGTATTACGGCAGAGGTAGTCGGTGCGGTCGGCGGAGATGCGCTCATCGTTGGCACCTACGCAGAAGCTGTGGCAGAGCATGTACAGAACAGCGCCGTGTCGGTGGGAAGCTATACGGCAAAGGTGACAACCCTTGCGGGAGAAAAGGCGGAGAATTATACCATCGGAGCAGATGAGGAAACCGCCAGCCGCGACTGGAGCATTGTGGAAGGAACGAACTACTTTACGGTAGCACCGTCCATCAGCAGCTGGATTTATGGAGAGACACCGGCTGAGCCGAAGGCAGAAAGTGCATACGGCACTGTAGAATTTGTCTACAGCAGCAGTAAGTACGGAACCTATACGGCGGAAAAGCCCACAGATGCAGGAAACTACTACATGAAGGCGAGAGTAGACGCTTCGGCGGATTACGGTTTGTTGGAGTGTACGCCGATTGTATTCCAGATTAAGCGTGCGAATATTACGGTAACTGCAGATGACCAGTTTGCACGTCCGGGAGAAGAGAAAAAGGAACTGACCTACACACTGACAGGAAATACGGTTGACGGCGAAATGCTTGAAATCAGCCTTGCCACTACAGCGACAGCGGCTTCGCCTGTGGGTGATTATCCGATTACCGTGAGCGTGGTAGCAAGTGAGAATTATGCGGTAACAACGGTAGACGGCACCTATCACATCACGGATTTAGACCTGGATATTACGGTGGAAGGAGTGACGACTGTTTATGACGGTGCCTACCATGGTATCATGGTGACGGTAACGGATGTGGAGGGCAATCCTGCAGAGGATACAGCTGTTTATTATAGTAGAACCAAGTTGGAAAATACTGCGGATATCGCATCTTCAAGTGCCGTGTCCACAATTAGTCCCACTCGTAAGGATGTGGGTACAACGACGGTTTATTACTATGTCGTAAGCGGTGAGACAGTTCTGTCCGGTTCGAAAGAAATTACAATTACAAAAGCACCTTTGACTGTGAAAGCAAACGATGCAATCATTAATAAAGGAGAGGAGCCGTTAGACAATGGCGTAAGCGTTGTCGGCTTTGTGAGTGGGGAGGATGAATCTTTCTTAAGCGGAACCGTGCAGTATCGGTACACTTACACAAAGGGTCAGCCGGACGGAAGCTATACGATTATGCCCTATGGACTGACAGCGGCAAACTATGAAATCAGCTTTGCAGCCGGCATACTGACCGTGCTTCCGGTACAGGAAGAAGTGAACATTTCCGGTGTCCTGACAGCGGATGCGGTCTATGACGGACAGGAGCACAGCGGCTATATCGGTATGCCCACAGCGGCAGACGGTGAGGTGACGGAGTTTATCTACACTTATAAGGACAGCGAAGAAAATGTGCTGGATGGGGTACCGACGGATGCGGGCACTTATACGCTGGTGATTTCCATACCGGATACGAACCTGTACTATAAGGGTTCGAAAACACTCAATTTCTTGATTGCGAAGAAGAGCGTCACCGTTAAGGCAACCAATCAGGCGATGTTTGCCGGAAGGGAATTTAAAGCAGTTGAACCTGTATATTCTGGCTTTATCGGCAATGACAACAAGGGCAGCGACGGTAAAGAAGGCGCAGCGTTTGAGACGAAGCCCGTGATTAAGGTTTATGACAGCACGGGACATAGCGTGCCGGATACATCGAGCATGGCAGCGGGCAGCTATGTGCTGAAAGCGGAAGGCTATTTGCTTACGGCTGCGGCGGCAAAGAATTATGAAGTGGAAGTCTCGGACGGTATCCTACAGGTACTGACACTGCCCACGAGCGGCGGTTCAGGCGGAAGTGGCGGTTCAGGCGGCTCCGGCGGAGAATCCGGTGGCTCCGATAATCCTGACGGGACGGGCGGAAACAGTGTCAAGCTGGATCCTGATTCGGAAACCAGCGGTATCGTGCAGACAGCGGTTGTAAAGGATGGCGGAGCACCGAAGGCAGAGCTGGAGGCAGACCTCACAGTGGAGGTTGCGGAAGCACTGCTGACGGAGGAAGAGGCTCGCGAAGTAAAGACAGAAGGTGCAGATGCACTGATTTATCTGCTCTGGTCCAAGGCGGATGAAACGGAAGCCATTGAGGAAAAGAGTGCCATTACAGCAAAGGCAGCAGAGCTTGACGGCAGTGTCCGGGTGGGGCTGTTCCTGGATGTGTCGCTCTTTAAGGTCGTAGGAGACAGTAATCCGGTCAAAATTACGGAGACAGACAGAACCGCAGTCACGATTTCAGTGACACTGCCGGAGAACCTTATAAATATGGATTCTTCGGTAAACCGTACCTACTATATTATTTATGACCATGAAGGAACGGTAGATGTTATTATACCCACCTACTCGGAGGCAGACGGCGTATTATCCTTTGAAGCAAGCAAGTTCTCCATCTACTCTATTGCCTATAAGGATGTTGCAAAATCCTCCGGTGGAGGAGATGAACCTGGCGGCGGAGACGAACCCGGCGGAGGAGATACCCCCGGTGGAGGAGACGAACCCGGCGGCGGAGACGAACCCGGCGGCGGAGACGAACCCGGTGGAGGAGATGTCCCCGGTGGAGGAGGAACCCCCGGTGAGGGAGGAAATCCCGACGGAAACGTCGCAACAGGCGGGAATGATGAAGACGACGACTCGGATGTGGACGACGGCGATAAAGGCGGCTCTGGTGCAGGCAGCGGAAGCAGCAGTAACGGAAACAACTCTAAGCCGGGCAGCGGAAGCGGCGGTAACGGAAGCAGTTCCAAACCGGGCAGCGGAAGCGGTGGTAACGGAAGCGGTTTCAAACCGGACAGCGGAAGTGACGGCAGCCCGGAAAATTCCAAACCGGACAACGAAAGCAACGCCGGAGAAGGCTCCGGGCCTGATAAGGATACCGGTAAGGAGGAAGAGGGAACGCAAAATACCGAAACACCGAAGGCGGAGGTTGTTGAAACTGTACCGAAGGAAGAAGGAAAACAGCTGTCGGATGCATTCGCTAAAATCCGCGAGCTTGACCCGGATGTTCAGGCAGGGCCGTATGTACAGATACCGGATGGTGCGAAGAACAGCGCTGATGCAGACGGAAATGTGCGGTTCACGATTAAGGTACCGGAAGAAATTGCAAAAGACGGCAGAACCTACTATCTTATGACCGTAGATGAAAACGGAAACATCGTTGTTCTTACGAATGAGAGCATTGAGGACGGACTACTGACCTTTACCGGAAATGTGAACGCTGTTTATCAGATTCTTTATGAGGATGGTGGTGCAAAACTCGCCAATATGTTGGGTGCGGGAGGAAGATTGGTAGATGCGAACGGAAAAGTCATCACGGTAAGCACGAATCATTGCTTCTGTCACTGGCTCATTCTGCTTCTGGCATTAGCAGGTATCATACTGAACCTGTGGCTGAGAAAGAAGAAAGCAGTTTCTCTGCTGATAAGCGGTGTGGATGCGGCGTTGATGCTTCTTTGCATCATTTTAGGCTGGTGCAGATGGGATATTATCATTGCAGTCATCGGTATTGCAGTTATGCTTCTGATACAGATACCGGCAGGAAAGAGTAAAGATGGCAGGAAGCTGCGGAGGGCTTAAAGCTTAATAAGTAATAAAATAATTGGAAAACCGCCAAAGGACTGATGGAGATTCAGTTCTTTGGCGGTTCCTTTATTTTACATAGAACAATTTCTGTGGTTTAGTGTAATCTGCCGTGCCTTTTTTTCTTTACCTTGTACAGTGTTTCATCAGCTCTGGCAATGAAATCGGGTATGCTTTGAATATCCTCTGTATAATGGGCACAGCCGATACTCAGGGACAGGGAATAGGGAGTAGAATAAGTCTGATTCAGCTTTTCCAGTGCTTCCTCAATTTTGTGGCAAAGCATGTCAATTTCCGTCCGGGATTCTGCCTCGCATACCATGATGAATTCATCACCGCCGTAACGGGACACGAAATAGTCCTTCTGGACACAGAGCAGCTTCAGAACATCAGCAATCCGCAGCAGAGCATTGTCGCCCTCCACATGTCCGTATTTGTCATTGATTGTTTTAAAATTGTCCACATCCATGATGAGAAGATAAAGCTGCCCTTTTTCACCGGCACTCTTTATTTTGCCGGAAAGATATTTTAACAGCTGATTCCGGTTGTTGAGACGGGTCAGAGGATCAAGAGAAATCAGGGTCTCCTGAGAGACGAGGTAAACCTGAACCACAGCGAGAGTGATTCCCATACCAATCATGGACATGGTTGGAGTGAAATTTTGTATGAATCCGAGAATACAGGGAAAGATGGCGAAGGAGGCTAAAATCAGATAGTCTCTTCTTCTTACATAGTTGCTTTTGTTTAAGGCCTTTATCAGAGCTTTTATGGAAGTGAAAAGGATATAGCCATAGGCCAGAAGCTCATACAGGCCGTAGAAAGAGCCCCGGTGATAGACATTGCTGCTGTCAATATAGAAAATACAGCCGTTCCAGCAGGTGACAACCAGAAGTGCGATTGACAGAAAATAGGGTATGGAACAGAGGGCCATATTCCTTTCCGTTTTCACCAGGGAGGAGTCCTGGGTATATTCCGAATAAAAAAACCAGCAGAAGGACAATGTTTCCGTTGCGACAAAGTACAGAGCGCTTATGATAAAATGAATGGAAACGGGAACTGTCAGCGCTTCCATGTCAATAAGTCCCCAGAACAGGTCAAGAATCTGGCAGCCCAGAGCGCAGACGATGGTGCTGATGAAAAGACGCCAGCCTTTTCCTCTGGACACACCCTGTACGGCGTGGATAAGAATCAGAGTCAGTATAAAGATACAAAGAAGCATGAATTCCAAATAGAGTGCAATCTGCATGTCGTGTCTCCTCTCCGGTATATACGTGAATGCACAATGCTATTGTAAGGGAATTGGTGCAAATACGCAAGGAAATTCTTTGCCTTCCTGATGAAACCAGAGGTGGATTTTTCCGTGGGTTCGTTGTACAATAGAAGCGTCAGCGTCGGCGGAAAAGCCGACGGAGAACAGGAGTGACAAAATGGAAATAAATGAGGGGCTGTCCAACGAAAGAATGCAGTTTGCGGTGCTGATTGATGCGGACAATATCAGTTCCAGATACGCTGCCACCATATTTGAAGAACTGGAGACCTACGGTGTGTCTACTTATCGGCGCATTTACGGTAACTGGTCCAGAGGAAACGGCTGGAATGAAGGATTGCTGCTGGAGCACTCTATCATGCCGGTGCAGCAGTTTTCTTATACCACAGGTAAAAATGCAACGGATATGGCGATGGTAATTGACGCTATGGATATTCTATATAAGAATAAGGTACAGGGCTTCTGCCTTGTCACCAGTGACAGTGATTTTACCAGACTTGCCATGCGGCTGCGGGAGGAGAATATGTTTGTACTGGGCATGGGAGAATCCAAGACACCGCTTGCCCTGACAAGAGCCTGCAACCGTTTTATCCATCTGAATCTGGTGGCGGAGCAGAATAAGACGGCAAATGCAGACCCGGATGAGATGGAGACAGAAGAGCAGAATGTGACGCCCATCTCGGAGGTGCGCCAGGCGATTCTTGCCATTATCAACGAAAACGGAGGCAGACAGGTGGATTTGGCACGGGTGGGCAACCGGCTGAATGACAAGTTTTCCGATTTCGATTCCAGAAACTACGGATATACGAAGCTGAGTACCATGCTGAGTCAGGAAATTCCCGAACTGCAGGTGGTCAAGAAAAATAATCTGTATTATGTGGAGAGATGTTCCTCCCTGACGAAGGAGGAGCTGGAGCAGGAAATCTGCCGCATGATAGAAAAGAGCGGCGGCATGGTGGATAATCTTTCTACGCTCAACGATGAATTGCACAAGAAGTACAAGCAGCTTGATTTCAGACAGTTCGGCTACAGCCGTATTTCCAGCTTCCTAAGAAGCATGAAGTCGGTGACGGTTCATGAAAATCAGGTATCCTTGAAGAGGGAAAAATAAGTATGGATTTATTTGAGTATATGCGCACGACCAATATGGAGAAGGAATCGCCTCTGGCGGCGAGAATGCGTCCAAGGACGTTGGACGAGGTGGTGGGACAGGAGCATATTATCGGTAAGGACAAGCTGCTTTACCGTGCCATCAAGGCAGACAAGATAAGCTCTGTCATTTTCTACGGGCCTCCCGGAACAGGCAAGACGACGCTTGCCCGTGTGATTGCAAATACCACCAGCGCCGAATTCACCCAGATTAACGCAACCGTTGCGGGGAAGAAGGATATGGAAGAGGTGGTGGCGAAGGCAAAGGATACGCAGGGTATGTATGGAAAGAGGACGATTCTCTTTATCGACGAGATTCACCGCTTCAACAAGAGCCAGCAGGACTATCTTCTGCCCTTTGTGGAGGACGGCACCCTGATTCTGATTGGTGCGACAACGGAAAATCCGTATTTTGAGGTAAACGGGGCGTTGCTTTCCCGCTCTGTCATTTTTGAACTGAAGCCGCTTTCCGTGGAGGCGGTGAGAGAGCTGGTGAAAAAGGCGGTTTATGATACTGACCGCGGAATGGGGGCGTACGATGCCGTCATTGATGAGGATGCCCTTGATTTTCTGGCTGACCTTTCGGGAGGAGACGCAAGGCATGCCCTGAACGCGGTGGAGCTTGGCATCATGACGACAGACCGCAGTGCCGACGGAAAGATTCACATTACGCTGGAGGTTGCACAGGAGTGTATTCAGAAGAGAGCCATCCGTTATGACAAGACGGGGGACAATCATTATGATACCATTTCTGCCTTTATCAAGAGCATGCGCGGCTCTGACCCGGATGCTGCGGTATATTATCTGGCGAGAATGCTTTATGCGGGGGAGGATGTGGCCTTTATTGCAAGGCGTATCATGATTTGCGCTGCGGAGGATGTGGGAAATGCGGATCCCCAGGCACTGGTGGTTGCAACGAATGCATCTCTTGCAGTGGAGCGTATCGGTATGCCGGAGGCGCAGATTATTCTTTCCCAGGCGGCAAGCTATGTGGCCTGCGCGCCAAAGAGCAATGCGGCGTGTGAAGCTATTTTTCAGGCGACAAAGGTGGTGGAGGAGACAGGTAATCTGCCCATTCCCACACACCTGCAGGATGCACATTATAAAGGAGCGGCAAAATTGGGACACGGAACAGGCTATAAGTATGCACATGATTACCCGAACCATTATGTGGAGCAGCAGTATCTGCCCTACGAACTGAACGGTCAGGAATTTTATAAGCCCTCGGGAAACGGGTACGAGGTGAAAATCAGAGAACATATGAAAAAGCTGAAAGAGGAGGCTTCAAAATAATTCCTGAATTAAATACTGGTAGATAGCCTGGTTTTTTTTCTGCCAGTTGTCGCAGATGGAGGCAGCAGTATTCTCGTCTGGAACGGAGATGGTGATGTCAACCAGACTGATGCCCCGATCCTTTGCCACCAGGTGAGCCTCATATTCTCCGGAGGTGGATTTGTAATAGTCGCCAAGAACGGACACTTCATTGCGCAGGGCGAATTCATTCTCCCGGAAGTAGGTGTTGATTTCCTGCTTGATGGCGTCGCTGATGCGATTTTCAAAAAAGCGCAGTGTCTCCTTGCCCTCGGCGGTGATGGACAGATGGGTGCGGTTGCGGATTGTCTCGGAGGAAATCAGTTTCGCATCCGTGAGCTCATTGATGACCTGCTGTAGAGTCAGAAAATTCGTGTAGTCCTTTTCCAGAATAAAATCACTGACCTGGGCGGTCGTCATGGGAAAGGATACTCTGTTGAGCATATATAGAACAATCAGTTTGTAAAGAGTTAATGGGTCTTGCAGCATATCTTGTGCCTCCTCACATTTTGCCGTTTCAGGCGGCTTACGTAAAAATTCCCGTGAAATTATCCGGGGAAATTCTTTCCCTGGAAAGCGCCTCTTTCCCGCATCAGACGGTGCAGGGAGTTCAGCACATTTCTTTTGTCAGCGCTCCAGAGGGGAGCAATCAGCAGCTTTTTCGGGCCGTCCCCGGTGACTCGGTGAATCACAATATCGGGGGACAGATTTTCCAGACAGGTAATCAGAATATCTAAATATTCTTCTTTTGTCAATGCATCAAATTCCCCATTGACAAAATGCTCTGCCAGATCAGTATCCTTTAAGATGTGGAGCAGCTGGAGCTTGACGCCGAAAGGATGGATGTCATTCAGATAACGGATGGTTTCCAGCATATCCATGTTCGATTCGCCCGGCAGCCCCAGAATGACGTGGACAATGACGGGAATGCCCATCTTCTTCAGGTTGGAGCAGGCTGTTTCAAAGCAGGAAAGCCGATAGCCTCTTCTGATAAAATCGGCAGTTTCCTCGTGAATGGTCTGTAAGCCCAGTTCAATCCAGATAAACTTTTCGGGAAACTTCTGTTTTAAATCGGAAAGCAGGGACAGAACCTCGTCCGGCAGACAGTCGGGTCTTGTGGCAATGGAGATACCGCAGACAAGGGGCGTTTCCAGAGCGCGTGTAAAAATTTCCCTCAGATAGAGGAGGGGAGCGTAGGTGTTGGTGTAGGCCTGAAAATATGCGATAATGCAGGGCGGTTCCGCTTGGTGTGGCTCTTTTGCAGTGGCGGCCTGTTCCGAAGGGAAGAACGGCTCCCTTGTCCGGGGCAGCTTGGCTTCAATCCGACGGATGCCCTCTGCAAGCTGGATTTCCAGGTCTGCTCCGGCTGTGTCTACGGCAAAGTCGCCGCTTCCACCGGCACTGCAGAAGATACAGCCCCGAGTGCCCAGGGTACCGTCCCGGTTGGGACAGGTCATGTGGGCATTCAGGGCTACTTTATAGCACTTATGATGTAAATTTTCTCTGCACCAGGCATCCAGCGAATAATAGGGTTTGCCCAGCCAGTTCTGCTCTGACATAAAAATATTCCTCCGTGCAGAGATTGCCTTTAGCGGCGGATATGGCTCTTTACTGCCTCGGCAACCAGTTCGGCAACCTTCGGGTTAAAGGCTTCGGGCATAATGTTGTCCTCATTTAGTTCGTCCTCGGGAACAAGGCTTGCAATAGCCTCGGCGGCTGCTAACTTCATTTCCTCGGTAATCTGAGTGGCGCGTCCCTCCAGAGCACCTCTGAAAATGCCGGGGAAAGCAACTACATTGTTGACCTGATTGGGGAAGTCGCTGCGGCCTGTGCCGACAACGCGGGCACCGGCTGCCTTTGCCGCATCGGGCATAATCTCGGGAACGGGATTCGCCATGGCAAAGAGAATGGAATCGCGGTTCATGGAGGCAACCATCTCGGGTGTCACGATATTGGGAGCGGACACACCCACGAAGATATCTGCGCCCTTTAAAGCATCAGCCAGAGTTCCGGTTTCATTGTTCGGGTTGGTGACCTCGGTCATTTTCTGCTGCATCCAGTTTAAGCCTTCCGTGGATTTGGAGATAATGCCTACCTTGTCACACATTATAATGTTAGGGAAGCCGTAGGTAAGAAGCAGCTTGGTGATTGCCACACCGGCGCTGCCTGCACCGTTTACAACAACCTTGCATTCCTCCTTCTTCTTGCCGACAACCTTCAAGCCGTTGATGATACCGGCGAGAACAACGATAGCGGTGCCGTGCTGGTCGTCATGGAAGACGGGAATGTCGAGAGTGGCCTTCAGGCGCTCTTCAATCTCAAAGCAGCGGGGAGCGCTGATGTCCTCCAGATTGATTCCGCCAAAGGCGGGAGCCAGCCAGGTGACAGCCTTGATAATTTCCTCGGTATCCTGGGTGTCCAGACAGATGGGAACCGCATTGACGCCGCCGAACTCCTTGAACAGGACGGCCTTTCCCTCCATGACGGGCATAGCGGCGTGAGGCCCGATATTGCCGAGCCCGAGGACGGCGCTGCCGTCGGAAACAACGGCTACGGTGTTTGCCTTCATGGTATATTTGTAAGCAGCCTCCTTGTCCTGGGCGATAACCTTACAGGGCTCAGCCACACCGGGTGTATAAGCAATGGCCAGATCCTCCCTGGACTTCACCGGAGTCTTGGAGACTGTCTCCAGCTTTCCGTTCCATTTTTCGTGCATCATAAGAGCTTTTTCGTTGGTTGTCATTGCGGTACCTCTTTCCTTATTTTTATAGATACAAACTATCTGTATCATATAATAGAATGACATTGTTCGCAAGCGGTTTTTCTTTTCAAAAAAATTAGTACTTTCTATTTTTGGAAAACTGTATTATAATGTTATTATAAGTGATTAGTCAATCACAAAGTCGAGGAAGCATGTCGAGTACAAGTCTTGTTAAGAACCCCATTTTTGCTATGGAAGACAAAGCTGCTTTCAATATTATGTAGGAGGAATTTATGAGAGAAAAATATGAATCGCTGGCATTGACACAGTTGAAGGAGCTTGCAAAAGTGCGTGGGCTCAAAGGTACATCTGCCATGAAAAAGGCTGAACTTGTAGAAGCCATGTTAGCGGAGGATGAGAGGCTTAAAAAGCTGGAAGAGGAAAAAGCGGCATCCGAGGCGGCAGCAGCGCCTGCACAGACACAGGCGGCACCTGCTTCTTATAAGAAACAGATGACAAATACACGTCGCTCCTTTTCGTCTCAGCGCACAGAAGGAGCGGGCGGAATGGTAAGAAACGAGACCGTATACCGTGCGGAGGCTCCCGCAAGAAACGAAAGTGCTGCTCAGGTATCCAATGCGCCTGCACAGACGGCTTCCGCGCAGCCCCAGGCAGCTGCTCAGACGGCGCCTGCCGCAGAGGGAGCAGCGGGGCGTCCCAACCGCATCGTTGAAGTATATGATGAGAAAACCTATCCAAAGGAGCTTGACAGCGGTGAAGAGGCGAGCGGTATTCTGGAGGTAATGCCCGACGGCTACGGATTTATCCGTTGCGAGAATTATCTGCCCGGCGAGAATGATGTCTATGTGGCACCCAGCCAGATTCGCCGTTTCGGCTTAAAGACGGGAGACATTCTGAAGGGCAACAAGAGAATTAAGACGCAGCAGGAGAAATTCAGTGCACTGCTGTTTATCCGTACTATCAACGGGTATACCACGGAAGAGGCTGCAAAGCGCAAGGCGTTCGAGGATATGACGCCTATTTTCCCGGACGAGCGTATCCGTCTGGAGACACCCGGCTGCAGCGTGGCAATGAGAGTTATGGATCTGGTAAGTCCGGTAGGTAAGGGACAGCGTGGTATGATTGTTTCCCCGCCCAAGGCAGGTAAGACAACGCTGCTCAAGGAGGTGGCAAAGTCCATTCTCCGCACCAATCCCCATATGCATATGCTGATTCTGCTCATTGACGAGCGTCCCGAGGAAGTAACGGACATTAAGGAGGCGATCATCGGTGATAATGTTGAGGTCATCTACTCCACCTTTGACGAGCTGCCTGAGCATCACAAGAGAGTGTCTGAAATGGCAATTGAGCGTGCAAAGCGTCTGGTAGAGCACAAGAAAGATGTGGTTATCCTGCTGGATTCCATCACACGTCTGGCGAGAGCATACAATCTGGTTGTACCCCCCAGCGGACGTACCCTTTCCGGTGGTCTTGACCCTGCGGCCCTGCATATGCCCAAGAGATTCTTTGGTGCGGCGAGAAATATGCGTGAGGGTGGAAGCCTGACGATTCTCGCAACAGCGCTTGTAGATACCGGAAGTAAAATGGATGATGTGGTTTATGAGGAGTTCAAGGGAACCGGTAACATGGAAATGATTCTGGACCGAAAGCTGTCCGAGAAGAGAATTTTCCCGGCCATCGACCTGGCAAAATCAGGCACGAGAAGAGAGGACTTGCTGCTCAATTCTGAGGAACTTGAGGCAATCAACATCATGCGTAAGGCATTGAACGGACTGAAACCCGATGAAGCTGCCGACCGCATTCTTGATATGTTTGCGAGAACCAGAAATAACTTTGAATTTGTGCAGATGGTAAAGAAGAACAGGTTTATATAAATTTTTGCATGAATTTCTTTAAAATAGGGCTTGCAAGTGTATAAGCCTTATGTTACAATAATACCGCTGTTTGTGGTTCCATAAGCAGTGCGGATGAGAACAACAAATATACTGTAATTATCATAGAGAGGTGAAAGAGATGAAAGAAGGAATCCATCCCCAGTACTATCAGGCAACTGTAACCTGCAACTGCGGCAATACTTTCGTGACCGGCTCCACAAAGCCTGAGATTCACGTAGAAGTTTGCTCCAAGTGCCATTCATTCTACACCGGCCAGCAGAAGACAGCAAGAGCCGATGGACGTATTGAGAAGTTCAACAAGAAATACGGCGTTAAATAAGAATCGCAAAAAAAGGTTGAGGTGCTTGTATCTCAACCTTTTGTTCTTATAAAGATTTTTGCGGAAAAGATTTCGCGGGGAGCAGTTATGGCAAAGAAGAAGTGTAACCGTTATTCCGGTATCGGCGGACAGGCTGTGCTGGAAGGTATTATGATGAAAAACCAGGAGAAGTACGCCGTGGCAGTGCGAAAGCCCAACGGAGAGATTGCCGTGGAGCTGGAGAATTACCAGGGACTTCTGCATGGAAGCAGACTGAAGGAGCTTCCTTTCATCAGAGGTATCTTTAATTTTATAGATTCCCTTGTTCTGGGAATGAAAAGCCTGAATTATTCCGCTTCCTTTTATGAAGAGGATGAGGAAGAGGGCAAGCTGGATAAGGCGGCAGATAAGGTGAGCGGCGGCAACGGCGAGAAGCTGATGACGACACTGATTACCATTGTGTCTGTTGTACTTGCAGTGGGCATTTTTGTGGTGCTGCCCTATTATCTTGCGTCTCTGATGGGGGGCTTTATTCGAAATGAGTCCCTTATGGCGATTATTGAAGGAGCAATCAGAATTTTGATTTTTATACTGTACGTGTGGGGTATCAGCCTGATGCAGGATATCAGGCGGCTGTACCGTTATCATGGTGCAGAGCATAAATGTATCAACTGTATTGAGAAAGGACGCCCTCTGACGGTGCATAATGTGATGAGAAGCTCCAGACTTCACAGAAGATGCGGAACCAGTTTTATCTTTTTTGTGCTGTTTGTCAGCATTATCCTGTTTTTCTTTATCCGGGTGGAAAATCCCGTACAAAAAGTCGTACTGCGCATTCTGCTGATGCCTGTGATTGCGGGAATCTCCTATGAGATTATCCGGCTTGCGGGAAGAAGCGATAACCTGTTTGTGCGTATTATTTCAGCGCCCGGCATGTGGATACAGCGGATGACTACCAAGGAGCCTGACAAGGGTATGGTGGAAGTGGCGATTGCTGCTGTGGAAGCAGTTTTTGACTGGAAAAAATATCTCTATGAGAATTTCGGCTATGAGGTAGATGAGACATGGATGCAGGATGATGCCGAGGATGCGGAAGAGGAATCTGCTTCTGAAATAGAGAAGGAGAATGCGCAGGAATCTGCTTCTGAAATGGAGGAGAATGCGCGGGAAGCTGCTTCTGAAATGGAACAGAGAGATGCGCAGGAGACTGATTCCGAAATGGAACAGAGAGATACGCAGGAGACTGCTTCCGAATTGGAACAGGGTGAGGCCTCGAAAGACAAATGACTTACAGAGAGGCTTATGAAGAGGGAAAAGGAGCCTTAGCGGCTGCCGGAATAGAAGAGG
>JBJEJG010000054.1:0-3489 GCA_051877795.1 Acetatifactor sp. | reverse complement strand
TGGCGTCGAGCCGCATTTTTGGAAATTATACGGTACAGATGGCATACAATTATCCATTTACGGTGGTGTTGGCGTTGCTTTTGTTTGGACTGGGACTGAATTGGCAGAAGAACGGAAAAAAGGAAAAAAGAAATACCGGATTCTGGGAGAAAGCGGGAGCACTGTGCTTCGCAGTCTATTTGATTCATCCGGTATTCCTGAATATCTACTATAAATTTTTGCATATTTCGCCGCTGGATTTCCGCATCTGGATATCGTTGCCGCTGTTTTTTCTGGCGGCGTTGCTCCCGGCTTTTCTGGCAGCCTGGATTTTACGCAAGGTGCCGGTGCTGAAAAAGTATGTGCTATAGGCAGCGGATGACGGCTATCTGTACCAGCGACCTGATGCGCCGCAGGGCAGAACAAGACCGGATTCCCGGACGGGAAGGCCGATTTCGTCTGCCTCCACATGACCGCCGAAGCGTTTCACAACGGCAGTGTGAAGCATATAGGACAGAACTGCGGGCTGTAAACCTGTGGTGTAGGAATTGATAAGGAAAAATAGGGCATCCTCCGAGAGTATCTGCGTCGTCAGTTCAATGAACGGCCAGATGCTTTCTTCTATTTTCCAGATTTCTCCCTTGGGACCTCTGCCATAGGAAGGTGGATCCATAATGATGCCGTCGTATTTGTTGCCGCGGCGGATTTCACGCTCTACAAATTTGACGCAGTCGTCCACCAGCCAGCGGATGGGGGCATTGCCAAGCCCGGAGCTTACCGCATTTTCCTTTGCCCAGCCAACCATACCCTTGGAGGCATCAACATGTGTGACAGATGCACCGGCAGCGGCGGAAGCCAGAGTAGCCCCACCCGTGTAGGCGAAGAGATTCAGCACCTTTATGGGCTTCTCAGCAGGACGTTTACCTCTTTCCCGCTGAATCAATCCGGAAAACCAGTCCCAGTTGGTGGCCTGTTCCGGAAACAGACCGGTGTGCTTGAAGCTGAATGGTTTTAAGTGGAAGGTAAGCGTATTGGCGGCAGTAGCAGGCATAATTGCACTATGAGAAGAGTTGTTCTGAACGGAAGCATCGTCCTGAATGGAAGCATCCAGACAGGGTAGCGGATACTCTATGGTCCACTCGTCCGGCAGGTTGAAAAATTCCCATTCGCCGCCGCCCTTGGTGCTGCGGTGATAGTGTCCGTTCTTGTTCTTCCAGCCCTTGTGCTCGTGCGGCGTATTCCAGATGACCTGAGGGTCAGGCCTTACCAGAATATAATCCCCCCATCTTTCCAGCTTCTCTCCGTTAGAGGTATCCAGTACCTCGTAGTCCTTCCAATTATCTGCAATCCACATGTTGATTTCCTTTTCTTCTATATAATATTGCTTTCTGTTTTTGCTATATATGTTATTGCTTTCTTTTTTTCTTCTATATATAATGTAACTTGATTATAGCGAATTTCTCCCCTGGAGTAAAGTGGATTTCATGTACCTGTTGTACTGTTGGCCATACATGAGCAAAAGAAAAGTCTCGAAGAGGTGATTTGGCTCATGGGCGCTGAATAGTTACGCCAATTTCAGAAATATCCATCTGTAAGGGTATAATGGCAGGGAAATTTTTCCTGTACCCTTCCCGCAGAGGAAGCAAGGGTATAGGAACAAGAAAGCCCTCCCTGTACCCTTCCCACAGAAGACATGAGGGTATAGGAATAAGAAAATACTGCCCATACCCTTTCCTCATGGGATGGAAGGTATGAAAACAGAAAATTGTACTGAAAAAAATACAAAAAAATATAAAAAGCTCTTGCAAAGTAAGAAACTTCCATGTATACTACTTATTGCTGTGGCATGATAGCTGTGAAGCGTGAGGTTGCTGTTTATCAGCAATGGTAAGCAGGTTTTCCGTGGAGCGAATGTCAAGTTAGAAAACTGACGACAAGTCACTGTACCAGACTAGAGTCTGCGGATTCGCAGAAACGACGTGTGAAGGAATAAAATCCGAATAAGTTGCGTAAGGGTTTAGGACACACACGGGAGAGTGTACAGTCACCGCTTGTCGTACTTAGAACTTAAAAGTGCGAAAAGGAGGCGACTTTTTTTATGGCAAGTCAAGTAATGAGAATTACCCTTAAGGCTTATGAGCATCAGCTTGTTGATGCATCTGCTAAGAAAATCATCGAAACTGTAAAGAAGACCGGATCTGAGGTAAGCGGACCTGTGCCCCTTCCCACCAAGAAAGAGGTTGTTACTATTCTGAGAGCTGTACACAAGTACAAGGATTCCAGAGAGCAGTTCGAGCAGAGAACCCATAAGAGACTTATTGATATCATTGCACCCACCCAGAAGACAGTGGATGCACTGCAGAGACTGGAAATGCCTGCAGGCGTTTACATTGATATCAAAATGAAAACGAAGTAAAAAAATCAAACAAAAAAACCTCTACTAGACGTAAGAACACTCCCTGTGCCAAGACAGGGAAAGGAGCAAAGCTCCTGTGGTTATGACGCAACGGTAACCGCGTGGTCCGCTATGTAGATTGCCGAAAGGCAGAAAGAGAGGAAAAATGAAGAAAGCAATTTTGGCAACCAAAGTCGGAATGACTCAAATCTTCAATGAAGACGGCGTACTGGTTCCTGTAACAGTTCTTCAGGCTGGCCCCTGTGTGGTAACTCAGGTGAAGACAGTGGAGAACGACGGCTACAGCGCAGTTCAGGTCGGATTCGTAGACAAGAAGGAAAAGATCGTTAACAAGGATGCGAGTGGCAAGAAGGAAGTTATCCACAGACATGGTGTTAACAAGGCTCAGGCCGGACATTTCAAGAAGGCCGGTGTAAGCGCTAAGAGATATATCAGAGAGCTTAAGCTCGAGAACGCTGAGGAATATACCCTGGGTGCAGAAATTAAGGCTGACATCTTCGCAGAAGGCGACAAGATTGATGCTTCCGCAATTTCCAAGGGAAAAGGATTCCAGGGCGCAATCAAGAGACTGGGACAGCACAGAGGACCTATGAAGCACGGTTCCAAGTTCCATCGTCATCAGGGTTCCAACGGTGCGTGCTCTTCACCCAGCCGTGTATTCAAGGGCAAGGGAATGCCCGGACATATGGGTTGTGTAAAGGTAACTGTTCAGAATCTTGAGATTGTAAGAGTAGATGCTGAGAAGAATCTGCTGCTTGTCAAGGGCGCAGTACCCGGACCCAAGAAAGCTTTAGTAACCATCAAAGAGACCACAAAGGTCGAGGCATAGTTTAGTGCGAAAGGAGGACCAATCAGATGGCAAGCGTATCTGTTTATAATATGGAAGGCAAGGAAGTTGGTACAATCGAATTAAACGATGCCGTATTTGGTGTGGAAGTCAACGAACACCTGGTACACATGGCAGTTGTACAGCAGCTTGCAAACAATCGTCAGGGAACCCAGAAGGCAAAGACCCGTTCTGAGGTATCCGGTGGCGGAAGAAAGCCCTGGAGACAGAAGGGAACCGGTCATGCAAGACAGGGTTCAACCAGAGC
>JBJEJG010000053.1:0-3490 GCA_051877795.1 Acetatifactor sp. | reverse complement strand
TCACGTTCCACAAACTTACCGCCTCGGTCACGGCGGTGGATTTCACTTCTCCTGATTGTACGATTTCAGACACAATCAGCTCATTGGAGGAAACATCGGGCACTTCTCCTGAGGGATTTTCCTCCTCTTTGGAGGTTTCTTCCTCCGGGGATGGTGTTTCCTCTTCAGAAGTCTCTTCCTCCGGGGATGGTGTTTCCTCCTCAGAGGTCTCTTCCTCCGGGGATGATGTTTCCTCAGATGCTTCCTCTTCCTCGGAGCCTTCTTCGGAATCACCCGTTTCTTCCTCCTGTTTGGTCTCCTCATGGATCGTTGCCGCCTGCACCGAAAGTGCCGGCAGGGTATCCGCCACAATGAGCGATGCCGCCAACAGGATCGTCAATAGCCTTTTTTTCATGTCTTTCTCTCCCTTCACAGCGAAATATGTGTTATTCATTTTCAAACCATACTAAAAATGGCAAAGTTATGCCCATATTAATCATTGTAAGGATTCTACAAATTTTCGTTAGTATCAAACGATACTATTTCGGACAAAAAATGAGCGTCCGCAAAGGACGCCCATAAGCTTACCGTTATTCCAGATTCACCGCAATCCCGCTGACCCTTGCATCAATAGCGAGCTCAGTTCGGCTTCTGCAGCCGGTTTTTTCCAGCATATTGTGGATATAATTTTTTACGGTCCCCTCCGAAATATTCATTTTTTTAGCAATGACAGCATTTGGAACCCCCGTGACCATAATGCGCAGCACCTCCAGTTCTCGCTCCGAGAATTCCGTATTGCGCAGCGGCCCAAGCTGTACCTTGGGCGGATGATCCGGATAAACCGACTCTCCTGCCATGGTTCGATCCATCACGTTCAGAATGGTATCCTTCTCCACCTCTTTATACCAGAAGCTCTCGATACCGATCTCGCGGGCTTTTTTCAGCCAGGAGGCCTCCGGCATGGAAGTGACGGCTATGATTTTGATATTCGGCCGGTTTTTCTTAATCCTTGCGGCAGCATCCAACCCGTTGGAGCCGTCGGTCATCAAAATATCCATGAGCACCAGATCAATGGAATCCTTCAACACAAAGGTGTCGGCAAAAGCCGCCGATTCCACCACATGGACAATCTCATATCGGGGAGAATCCTTCAGATACATCAAAAAAAGCTGCCTTGACACCAGCTGGTCATCCACGATCATCACTCTTGTTTTGTCAGCCATCGTTCTCTACTCCTCTCACAAGCTCTATCCGTAACACAAAGCGGGGCGAACTCTCTATCGACATCGTTCCGCCCTCCGCCTCCACGGCGCGGCGGAGATTCCTGAGTCCTCCCGTCTCCTGTATTTTGATCTGCGGCGTCCTGCCGTTATTGGTAATTTCTGCCCTCAGATATGCATCCTTCCGCCGAATGCAAAAGTACAGCTGATTGCCCCCTGCATGCTTTACCGTATTGGTAAGACATTCATGGAGCGCCATCATAAGAACCGCTCTTTCCCTGCCGCTCTCCGGCAGTTCTCCGTCCTGTACCATTTCCACACCAACCGCTGCGGCCGCCTGAAGCAGCAGTTCGAAGTCACTGCTCCGCCTCTCAAAGGAAGCTTCGTTTTTCAACACTGCAATCGTGGAGCGCCACAATAACAGCAGCTTCCTGCGGTCACGCTCCTCTCCCTGCCGGGACAGATAGCCGGAACGAAATGCCAAAAGCGCCCTTCCCACATCGTCGTGAACCTTTACCTTAGCCGTTAGCAGCTCCCTGTCTGCAACGACACGCTCCACTTCCCGGCTGTACCGGCGAAGCCGCGCATTGACCTGATTCAAAATGGTATTGCGCTTTGCAAGCTCCCGGATATATCGGTACTCCTCTGTGACATCATAGGCAATTATCTCCTGTACGCCGGCAGACCCGTTTTCCGGTTTTCCTCTTCGGAAATTCCAGACCCGCCCCGAGCCGGTCTTAATCGCAAGCTGTCCTTCGGTACTGATCCTTTCTGCACCGCTTTGAAACGTGCCCTCCCTCAGGCTGTCCCAAAAGTGCTCCGCATTCAGAATCTGCGTGTCAAACAACTCCCCGCAGAGCAGATTCATCTGTGTATTGACCAGCAAAGGCTGCCCATCGGTGTCAAAATAACAGACCCCGTCCGGCAGCGTATTCAGACTTTCTCTGATGGCGTCCGGTGTGAGCATACTGCTCTCCTTCTTTTTTAAAACTGCCCGGAAGAACAGACACGACAGGGCAGACAGGAGAAGGACAGGCAAAACCATCCAAGCGGGAATCCTGCCCACCACAGCAGCAAAAAAGGTAAATTCCCTGCCCGAATTCATCTGCACGCTGATATCACCGGTTCCCTGCAATACAAACAGAATCCCTGCAGTCAAAAAGACAGCCGTCAGAAAATACCGCACATTAAGGCGTTTACTACAGACCGTAACAAGATTCCACAGCGCAATCAGAAGCACACTTAAGAAGCCGACACTCACAAGCGTCCGGATCTCCCATGTCATCTCATAAAAGGGACTCATCCGCTCCCACCTCCTGCCGGCAGAACGAGGGACACATACTCCGTCTGCTCATCTGTCGTAATCTCCAATGTTCCATGAAGCTGTGCCGTCCTGCTTTCCAAAAGTCCGGTCTGCGGAAGATCCCTGGGCGCATTCAGTGTCATATGCAGTGACAGTCCGCCGCCCGTCGATTCCAGATATACCAACACTGCGTCGGTTCCTGTGGGCTCATCCTGCACCTTAGGAAGAGCCGCCTCCAGCACATCCTCAAACAGCTCATAGAGCAACAGAATGCACTCTCCCGGGAAGCTCCCCTTCACCTGAAGGGTTCCGTCAGAACGGATGCCATACAGCCGGACATACTCCAGCGATTCCGAGATGGCAAGGCAGAGTTCCTCCCCGTTGATTTGCGTATTTTCATGAAATAACAGCAACAGATTGGAGCGTCGCTTTATGTATATACCCAGAATACAGACATATTTCATCACCCGTTCAAAATCTGTCTCCGCCTCGGGAGGCTCATCCAGCAGACGACTTATCGTATCCAGCTGGCGCTGTACATCCCTGGCCAGGCTGTCATAAAGACGGTTCTGTTTATCGATGGAAAGCTTGTTTTCCTCCAGCCGGTTTTCTGCATCCAGCATGGCATTTTCTTCTGCCAGCACATCGCCCAGATCGGCAAGCTCTCTGTTGAGATGATTGATTTCCGTCAAATCACGGAGCCAGTAACCGTACCCGCCATGAATGGCATGACTTCTCAGAGCAGTATTTCCATCCTGCAAAAGCACGGTTTGCCCTTCGGCCCTCCGAATCTGCTCCGGCGTCACCGACAGACTGTGTGCCGACCGATAGCGGATTACTCCTGTTCTGTCCATAATCCCCGCGCCGATGGATGAGGCATTCCAAAAGCTGCCGTAGCTGTCGTTGGACGGGAATAAATGTACACAGATCAGCGACTCCATGAATGCCGCAAAGAGAAAGCAGCTCATTTCCGGAACTGTCAACATTT
>JBJEJG010000052.1:0-18205 GCA_051877795.1 Acetatifactor sp. | reverse complement strand
TGCAGTAGCTGCATACCGCCGAGGGGGTGGTGAACCGCAGCTTTTTCTCCCGCATGAATTCCGTCGTCGCCCGACGCAAGCTGCAAAGTGCCTCCATTCACCGTAAGTCCGCTGTTGGAATGCAGGGAATCATCCTGAGAGTCAATGACAAAGGAGCCGTCATTGACCACCAGCTGCCCCTCTGCCTTAATGCCCTTCGTGCTGACAGCACTGCCGTCCTCATCCGTGGCAGTAACAGTATTTGCGCTGCCGCCTCCTGTGGTGATGTTGAAGCTGCCGCCGTCAACCTGCAAAATGCTGCCTGCACTGATGCCGTCACCTTCCGCAGAAAGCGTCAGCGTCCCGCCTGCCAGATAGACATAGCCCTTTTCCGTATCATCTGCATTCTCGGAATGAATGCCGTCCTTGCCGGAAGAAACGGTGAGGACGCCCTCCGCCACGCAGACACTGTCCTTTCCGGAAAGGCCATGCTTCTCTGCCGTAATGGTAAGGTTTCCTCCTGTTACCTTCAGGTCATCCTTTGACACAATGCCGTGTCCTTCCTCCGCTTTTACCGTCAGACTGCCTGTACCGTTTACAGTAAGGTCGCATTTGGAAAAGATGCAGGCGTCTATATTGTTGTCATCAATGGAAGTATAGCCGCTGCTGGTAAATATATTCTGCGTTCCCTCCGCCAACGTCACAAACACCTTATCCGCCTGCTTTACATAAATTGCCGCGTTGGAACTGTTGGAAATTTCCACGCCATTCAGCACCAGCTGTACCTTTGCAGTATCCTCCGCGTCCACAATAACCATACCCTCTGTGAGAGTACCTTCCAGAAGATAAGTACCTTCCTCCGCAATCGTCACCGTACCGCCGTTTATCTGCACTGTATCGGAATCACAGGAAGCGCTGCTGCCATTCAGCAGAATTTTCACACACTCAGCTTCCTCATACTCCCCGCTTAAGTCGCGGTCTGTAAACACATCTCCATAGGACAGCAGCGTAACCGCTTCCGCATTTGTGTAATCCGTCACACTCTCACCGACAACCGCCTGCGTACTGCTGTCAGCCGAATTGTTTCCCGTACCTTCTCCTGTAATCACCTCAATATTTTCTGCATCGGCTGCCTTCCCACAGCCCGTCACAGAAAACGCCGCCATGGCTATCGCCATGCCTACGGCACATATCTTACCGTAAACCACTCTATTTTTCATAACGATATTCTCCTTTCCAAATCCTGTCTTGAAATGTCATTCCGCCGGAACCCCGAGCCCGCGGAGGGCACAGTATGGTTCTTTCTGCGACCTCCGCGGGAGGCCCTGCCTCGGTTACAGTTCACACGTCACCGTCTCCTTACATGACAGGGAAATCTCCAGATTTCCGTTGCGGCAGCGCAGCTTGTCAATCAGTTCCTTCTCCTCCGCAGGGCTTTTCAGCACCAGATTATAGGTCAGCCGGAACAGGCTGCCCATATTCGTGGTTTTCACCTGTACCAGTTCATGAGAAGAGGCATACTTGTCCAACACTTCATCAAAAACCCCCGTATAGTCCAGGTCCTCCGGAATCGTGATGTGTAATACCTTATATCTTTCACCGTTTTTCCGGCTGCCAAAATCAAATTTATTGTAAAGCAGCATAATAGCACACAAAACAACCGTGAACAATACGGCATAGCCAAGATATCCCATCCCGGCAATCAGTCCCGCGCACATTGCCAGAAAAATAGCCCCGATTTCCTTCGCCGTACCGGGAACAGAACGGAACCGGACCAGACTGAAGGCGCCGGCCACCGCAACTCCCGTTCCCACATTGCCGTTTACCATCAGAATCACGACGCACACAATCGCGGGAAGCATGGCAAGCGTCACCAGAAAGCTCTTTGTATATCTGGTCTTATATGTGTAAACAGCGGCAAGTACCAGCCCCAGTCCCAGCGCAACTGCAATACATAATAAAAAATCGGGAACAGAAATCACATTGGTCGTCTGCGTATCAAAAATTCCATGAAAAATTGTGTTAAGCATAAATAAATTCTCCTTTTTCTCTGTTAAATATTTCCGTATAGGCATTTCCATACTTTGAAAATGATGTCTTCGAAATGTTCTCACCGGACAGCACCTTTACCATCCAGAGAGGAATGCTGCCGGGTGTTTTTATCTCCATAAGTGTCTGTCCCGGCTTCAGAATCGGAGCGCCGTAAACGCCCTTTTCCAGAGACAGATCCGTCTCACGCCAGAGGATGTTTTCATCAAAGGTTACCCGAAATTCTCCCGGCTCCTTCGTGTAATAGGCTTCCCGTTCGTAGGAAAGAAATACCTTTGGTGAAAGCGTCTCGTAGAACTGCACAAAGTAATCAATTTCCTCTGTAATCTGTGTTTTCTGCGGTGCATGGATTCTGCCTGCCAGATAGTCCATGGCCTCCTGCTCCTTTATATGAATGCGTCGCTTGTAAACCACACCATCATATTTCTTCTTCAGCTCCACAAAAACCATATCCTCCGGCCCGGCTGCCTTGTAGCTTCTTACTCTCAGTTTCTCCTTATAAACCGGCTTTTCCAGCGACTTCCGAACCAGCCTGTAATTATCCGTATCATAATAAATATTGCGAATGGTGCTTCTGCCGTAGGCATCCAGCTCCATATAGGGTTCCATTGCTTCCAGTACCTTTTCCTTTTGCTTCCTCGTCAAAAGATACTTCATTTCATATCTCTTAAATACCATCTGGTCGCCCATCCTGCTTCCTCCTGTTCCTTTGATGAACCCATCTTAACAGCACAACCTAAATGGAACCTAAATAAAATGTGAAGAAACTGTGTTTTTCCAAAAAAGACTTTTCAAGGTGCGGGAATATGATAAAATAAGCGCATAAGCAATAAAAGCATAAAAACGGAGGAACGAAAATGCGTCTGCTGATTGCGGAGGATGACAGGGATATTGCAAAGGCACTCACCGCTCTGTTTGAGCATAATAACTACAGCGTGGATACAGTGCATAACGGAAACGATGCCTATGATTTTTGCATGGAGGGAAATTACGACGGCGTCGTGCTGGACATCATGATGCCCGGCATGGACGGACTGGAGGTTCTGCGCTCCATACGAGCCGGCGGCATCAAAACTCCTGTCCTGCTGCTCACCGCCAGAAGTGATATTGAAGACAGAGTAAACGGTCTTGACGCAGGGGCAGACGATTATCTCCCCAAGCCCTTTGCCGCCAGTGAGCTTCTTGCCAGAGTCCGCGCCATGCTGCGCCGCAGAGAAAATTATCAGACAGATGTATTGGAATTTGAAGGAATGACCCTCGACCTCTCCACCTTTGAGCTGAGTTTTCACAGCACCACTTTCCGGCTGGTGAGCCGCGAATTCCAGATGCTGCAGTTATTGATGCAGTCCCCCGGCGTTGTCATCTCCACGGAACAATTCATGGAGCGCATCTGGGGCTGGGATTCCGATGTAGAAGTCAGTATTGTATGGGTCTACATTTCCAACCTGCGCAAAAAATTTGATAAGCTCGGTGCTCCGGTCACCATCAAGGCAGTACGGGGTGTGGGCTATTGTCTGGAAAAGAAATAGAGAGGAAGTCGGCATGATAAAAAAACTGCAGAAAAAATTTATTACCATCAGTGCGCTCGGACTGTTTCTTATGATATTGCTGGTTATGGCTGCCATTGACTTTGCTTTCTTTTACCAGACAAACAATCATCTGAATTCAAAGCTGGAACTGATGATGCGGGAGCAGGAATTTTCAGACATTCCCGGCAGGCAGGATATGAAGCAAAATACGCCTCCTCCTGAGGATGGCATCATACCGCATTTTGAAAACAAACTGCGCATCCAGTTCGACGGCTGCCTCGTCTACCTGAACAGGGACGGAAGCCTCCTGAAAATCAGGCAGGATGCCGCTGAGCACTATTCCGAGACAGAGATTGCCGATATTGCAGCCGACCTTCTTGAGGAGGGAAAGGAACACGGCTGGTACGAATACTATAAATTCCGCATGGAGACAAGGACCTCCGCCGACGGAAGCGAGCAGATAGTCATCGGTCTTGTCAACGCCTCCTCCGACCTGTATTCCATTGCCACTGTAATAATGATTTCCCTGTTGACAGGCAGCCTGAGTTTTCTGCTTGCACTGCTTATCATTATTTTCGCTTCCAAAAGAGCTGTGAAGCCGGTTGCCGAAAGCTACGCAAAGCAAAAACAGTTTGTAACGGATGCCGGACACGAATTAAAAACACCTCTTACTGTCATCTCCGCCAACAACGAGCTGACGCGAATGATTTACGGAGAAAGCGAATGGTTCGACAGCATTGACAAGCAGGTAGCAAAGATGAATGGACTGGTGCGGAATCTGATTACCCTCGCCAGAATGGATGAAGAACAGAAGCCTGTATTTGCCTCTTTTCATCTGAGCGACGCCGTATATGATACCGCCAGATCATTCAAAGACCTGATTCATGCAAGACAGATGCTTGTCACCTTTGATATTGAGGATGATATTCTGTATGTGGGAGACGAATCGAAGCTGCGGGAGGTCGTTTCCATTCTGATGGATAACGCCGTAAAATACTGTGACGAAAACGGGAAAATTGCCGTAAGGCTTAAGTGTGGCAGACAGATACAGCTTCAGGTAATAAACGATTTTTCCAACGCAGAAAGCTGTGAGCTGGATAAGGTATTTGAACGCTTCTACCGTGCCGACAAGGCGAGAACCTCCGACGGCAGTTACGGTCTCGGCCTTTCCATCGCAAAATCCATTGTTGAACTCCACGGCGGCACCATTTCTGCCCGCCCTCTGGAGCATGACCGCGTCATGTTCGAAGTTTTGCTTCCAAAAAAACCCGGAGCACGTTAAACGTAAGCTCCGGGTTCTCTTTTCATTTATACCAACGGTTTTCCCGTCAGCATCTCATAAGCCTGCAAATATTTGTCTATGGTCTTGTCTACAATGTCCTGCGGCAGAGTCCAATCGTTGCCGGGATTTGCCTTCAGCCAGTCTCTTGCAAACTGTTTGTCGAAGGAAGGCTGTCCGTGTCCGGGCTCATAGCCCTCTGCAGGCCAGAAACGGGAACTGTCCGGTGTCAGCATCTCATCCCCGACAACCATATTGCCGTCTTCATCCAGACCGAACTCAAACTTGGTGTCCGCAATAATGATACCGCGGGTCAACGCATATTCGGCGCACTTCTTGTACAGGGCAATGGTGTAATCACGAAGCTTCGTCGCATACTCCTGACCCTTGCCCGGGAAGCGCTTCTCAAGATAATCCACGCTCTGCTCAAAGGAGATATTCTCATCATGGTCGCCGATTTCCGCCTTGGTAGAAGGTGTGTAAATAGGCTCCGGCAGTTTGTCCGACTCCTTCAGTCCCTCAGGCAGTCTGATACCGCACACAGTTCCATTCTCCTTGTAGCTTGCCCAGCCGCTTCCGGTGATGTAGCCGCGAACGATACACTCAATGGGAAGCATGGTCAGTTTTCTGCACATCATGCTGTTTCCGTCAAACCTCTCCTGGCGGAAAAATTCAGGCATATCCTTAACATCTACGGAAATCATATGGTTGGGAATAATATCTTCTGTCATATCGAACCAGAACTTTGACATCTGGGTCAATACGGTTCCCTTCTTGTCAACCTTATTGTGAAGAATCACATCAAAACAGCTGATGCGGTCTGTTGCCACCATAATAAGGCTGTCGCCATTGTCATAAATTTCTCTTACCTTACCCTCTTTGATAGGCTTCAGTTCCTGTACGCTCATCGCTCCTGCTCCTTTGTCTTTTTATGCTGCTACGCACCGGAGGTGCCTCGCTTTCTGTTTTTTGACTATCTTCCTGCCAGTACCGCATCGCGTTTTTTTACGCCAAGCTGCCCTTCAATAACTTCAACGATTCTTTCCTTTACCAGTTCCGCAATCTGCGGCGTAGTCATTCCGTTGTACTCCTCAAAAAAAATCGGTGTCAGGAAATGCACCTGAGTCTTTACCTTCCGCAGAGAATTTATACCGAAGGGCTTATAGGAATCAATAATGGCAACCGGCACAATCGGCGCCTTTGCCTTGGTAGCACACTTGAAGGAACCCGGCATAAAGTCCTGAACATCATTTTTGTTGTGGTCATAGCCACCCTCAGGAAATACGATATACCTTCTGCCTGCCTTTACCTCTTCCACAATCTCCAGAATGGTCTTCATCTGGCTCTTCATATCTGTCTTGTCCAGCCGTTTGCCCTTCACAAGATCAATAAAGGGGTCAACAATGGGCAGCTGGGAGCGGTCGTAATCCATAACAATGGTACAGGGGGTGGGATGCGCATTCATAATACCCAGCGTATCATACTTGCCCTGATGATTGGAGTACATGACATAGCCTCCCTCGGCCGGAAGCAGCTCCTGTCCAAAGCTCTCCGTCTTTATTCTGCCATTGCGCATCATGATGCGGATGCATCTCTGGGCCATCCTGTAGCGTCTCTCCTCCGGAAAATATCCGTCGTGTTTTTCTATAAAATGCGCTTTACAGATATAATAAACAATAAACGGCAGTGAAACCACCACTACATAGCATAATCTTAACATTCTTCCACCTCACAAAAAGCATTACGATTATACTATCTTTATCTGTATTTGTCAAAGCCTGTCTACTCCCGTCCGTCCCAGCAATAGGTACAGAGCTTTTCCCTGTCAATACCGACGGACGCAATCATATCATCCAGCCTGTGAAAACGCAGGGTCGTAAAATTCAGCTGTTTTCCGATGCGCTCCACCATCTCCGCGTATTCCGGAGTATCGGGGTCGACATAATATTTCAAGTCGATTTCCCTGCCCTCCTGCTCCATCTCCTTTAAAACTCTTCTGGTAATTAAATCCATCTCAGAGGAGGAACGGGAGAAGTTCAGATACTTGCACCCGAACAAAAGGGGCGGACAGGCAGGACGGATATGTACCTCCCTGGCACCGCTCTGATACAGAAATTCCGTCGTCTCGCGCAGCTGCGTTCCACGGACGATAGAGTCATCAATCAAAAGCAGACTCTTATTTTCAATCAACTCCTGCACCGGAATCAGCTTCATCTTTGCAATCAGGTTTCTCTGGGACTGAATCGTCGGCATGAAGGACCTGGGCCAGGTGGGCGTATACTTGATAAAGGGTCTGGAAAAGGGAATGCCCGACCGGTTTGCATAACCGATGGCATGAGCGGTACCCGAATCCGGTACACCCGCCACAATATCCGGCTTCACATGGTCCCTTTCCGCCAGCTTTGCACCACAGTTATAGCGCATCTGCTCAACGCTGATTCCCTCGTAAGAGGAAGACGGGTAACCGTAATATATCCACAAAAAGGTACAGATTTTCATATCCTTGCCGGGCTGCACCAGCGTTTTTACGCCCTCCGGTGTCACCACGGCGATTTCACCGGGGCCAAGCTCTCTGTCGGCAGTATATCCCAGATTCAGATAGGCAAAGCTCTCGAAGGAGACACAGTAAGCGCCGTCCTTTTTCCCGATGGACACCGGAGTTCTTCCAAGTCTGTCTCTCGCAGCATAAATACCCTTGGGCGTCATGATGAGAATCGTCATGGAGCCCTCGATAACCTCCTGAGCATACCGGATTCCCTCTACCAGATTGTCCTTCTGGTTTACGATGGAAGCCACCAGCTCCGTGGCATTGATGTCGCCGCCACTCATCTCCAGAAAATGAGAATGTCCCTTTGAAAACAGCTCGTCAATCAGCTTGTCCGTATTATTAATCTTGCCTACAGTTGTGATGGCATAGGTACCATGATGGGAGCGAACCATCAGCGGCTGAGGCTCGTAATCAGAGATACAGCCGATGCCAAGGTTCCCGCGCATCTCGTTTACATCCTTGTCAAACTTGGTACGGAACGGGGCATTCTCAATATTATGAATTGCCCTGTTGTACCCTTCTTCATCACTGTAGACTGCCATGCCGGCACGTCTGGTTCCCAGATGGGAATGATAATCCGTTCCGAAGAACAAATCAAACACACAATCTTCCTTGGCTGCGACTCCAAAAAAACCACCCATTTAAACAATCTCCCTACACATTAATTTCTGCTTTTATGCCGAGTAAATCCCTGTTCTCCTCCAGCACGGGGCGAATCACATTCTTTAAGAACGCATCTACCTGCTCTCTGGAACGTCCCACGTATTTTGCGGGGTCCATAGTTTTCTGCAAATCCTCCAGTGTCATGTTGAAAGCGGGGTCTGCGGCAATCAGCTCCAGAAGATTGTTCTCCTTGCCTTCCACCTTCACGTTCCGTCCGGCCTCCATGGAAAGCTCACGGATACGCTCATGCAGCTCCTGACGGTTTCCGCCTGCTTTCACGGCATCCATCATAATGTTCTCTGTAGCCATGAAAGGCAATTCGCTTCTAAGCCTCTTCTCGATTACCTTCGGATATACCACCAGACCGTCTACTACATTGAGGCATAAATCCAGAATACCGTCGATAGCAAGGAAGCCTTCGGGAATAGACAGCCGCTTGTTGGCGGAGTCATCCAGAGTTCTCTCAAACCATTGGGTTGCAGAGGTGATAGCCGGATTCAGCGCATCAATCATAACATATCTGGAAAGGGAAGCAATTCTCTCGCTTCTCATGGGATTTCTCTTGTAAGCCATTGCAGAAGAACCTATCTGGCTCTTCTCAAAGGGCTCCTCCACTTCCTTCAGATGCTGCAGAAGGCGGATATCGTTACTCATCTTGTGCGCGGAAGCCGCTATGCCCGCCAGCACATTTGCCACTCTGGTATCCATCTTTCTGGAATAGGTCTGTCCCGAAACAGGGAAGCACTCCTTAAAGCCCATCTTTTCAGCAATCATGGGATCAATCTTGTCAATCGTCTCCTGGTCTCCGTCAAACAGCTCCAGGAAAGAAGCCTGCGTACCGGTAGTTCCCTTGGAACCCAGAAGCTTCATGGAACCAAGCACATAATCCAGATCCTCCAAATCCAGATAAAACTCCTGCATCCAGAGAGTTGCACGCTTTCCCACGGTTGTGGGCTGCGCAGGTTGAAAATGTGTAAACGCCAGAGTAGGCTGATTCTTATACTTCTCCGCAAAATCCGCCAGTTCCGCAATCACATTCACCAGCTTCTTCTTCACCAGCTTTAACGCCTCGGTCATCACAATAATATCCGTGTTGTCGCCCACATAGCAGGAGGTCGCACCCAGATGGATAATGCCTGCCGCCTTGGGACACTGCTGCCCGTATGCGTACACATGGCTCATTACGTCATGACGCACTTCCTTCTCCCGCGCCTTCGCAACATCATAATTGATGTCATCGGCATGAGCCTTCAGTTCTTCAATCTGCTCATCGGTAATGACCGGCTTTCCGTTCTGGGAAAGTCCCAGCTCCTTTTCCGTCTCTGCCAGTGCAATCCAGAGGCGTCTCCAGGTACGGAACTTCATGTCCGGTGAAAAGATGTACTGCATTTCCTTGCTTGCATAACGCTCGGAAAGCGGGCTTTCGTATCTGTCTGTACTCATTGTTGTTCTCCTTTTCTATTTTTCGAACTCTCCTCTGATATCTTCCTTCGGAGGGTCAAGCGGATATTTTCCCGTAAAACAGCCCTTGCAGATGCCAAGTCCGTTCACGATTTCTTCCAGTCTCTCCGTTCTCAGATAGGCAAGGCTGTCCGTTCCGATAATATCACTGATTTCCTCAACAGAGCGGTTATATGCAATCAGCTGTTCCCTCGCAGGCACATCCGTACCGAAATAACAGGGCCACAGGAAAGGCGGCGAGCTGACTCTCATATGAACCTCCTTCGCTCCGGCCTCCCGCAGCATCCGTACAATACGGTCTGAGGTCGTACCGCGGACAATGGAATCGTCAATCATGATGATGCGCTTTCCCTCCACAGCCTCGCGGATTGGATTCAGCTTCACCTGCACGCTGCTTTCCCTGCTTTTCTGTTTGGGTTTGATAAAGGTTCTTCCCACATATGCGTTCTTCACAAATGCGGTTCCATAGGGAATACCCGACTGAAGAGAATAACCGAGAGCCGCACAGTTTCCGGATTCGGGAACACCCACTACCATATCGGCATCCACAGGCGAATCCATGGCAAGGAACTTTCCTGCCATGATACGGGAGTGATAAACGCTCACATTATCTATCACACTGTCCGGTCTGGCAAAATAGATATATTCAAAGACACATCTGGCATGCTCCGCCTCGGGCAGGGCATGACTCATATCAGACTGAATGCCGTTCTCAGGTGAAATGGTGACAATCTCACCGGGCAAAACATCACGTACAAATTCTGCTCCCACTGTGTCCAGGGCACAGCTCTCACTTGCAAGCAGATAGGCGTTATCGCGCTTTCCGATGCACAGCGGTCGGAAGCCGAAAGGGTCTCTGGCTCCAATCAGCTTTCTGGGCGACATGATAACCAGGGAATAAGCGCCCTTGATTTTATGCATTGCACGCCCGACAGCCTCCTCTACGGTCTTGGAATGCAGCCGTTCTCTGGCAATGTGGTAGGCAATCACCTCTGAATCAATGGTTGTCTGAAAAATAGCTCCCGTGTACTCCAGCTCTCTTCGTAACTCCGGCGCGTTTATCAGATTGCCGTTATGCGCCAGTCCCAGAGTACCCTTCACATAGTTCAGTACAAGAGGCTGCGCATTCTCACGGGTGGAGCTTCCGGCAGTGGAATAACGCACATGCCCCACACCAATGTCTCCCTTCAGCTTTTCCAAGTGCTCCGGAGTGAACGCCTCGTTTACAAGTCCCATATCCTTGCTTGACAGCACCTTTCCCTTCGGTCCGTTTGTGTCGCTTACGGCGATACCGCAGCTCTCCTGTCCTCTGTGCTGTAGCGCAAGCAATCCATAGTAGATGGTTGATGCCACATCTCCTCCGTCAAAATCATAGACGCCGAAGACGCCGCACTCTTCCTTAAGCTTATCATTGTTTTCTGTCTGAATGTAAATATTTTCCGTCACTGATTTCGCTTACCTTTCATCCTTTCGGGCAAGGCTGCCCGGGTATCCAATTTTTGTCAACGCAATAATCATAGCTTACCGAAACTTATAAGTCAATAGAGGAATCAAAACGTTCTACCATGCTAAGAATCTCTGATGTATACACCGGATATCTGTGCACAATATCCATAATTTCCTTTCTGGCTGTTTCCGCCACCCCATTATTATATTCCATCTGCTTCCGCAGAGACTGGCGTCTGAGTATCAGCGAATGGCGGATTTCCACCATCTCACGTCTGTCAAGCAGTGCACCCGGCTGCCCCGTCCAACGTTCCGGGTCAGTGATATGATAGTTCCCCATCCGTGAGACAAGCTGCTTCTGATAATACTCAATCTTTGCCTCTGCTTCGGCGTACTCCTTCCTCTCTTCCTTTTCCTGCTGATACTGCTGCCACAGCTTTTCCAGCGTCGCTGCGCTGTCTGTATCATATTTCATATAGAGATATTCCATCAGATTGCAGTTATTCACATATCGGATTTTGACTTTATTCTGAAGCTGAATCAACTTGTTGACTGCGTTTGCCACCCGATGCAGTTCTTTGTCGCTGTCCGTATATTTTACCACAAGGACAGTCACCGCAATCGTGACGGCTCCTGTCGACAGTAAATATCCGACCCTTGTATTCATTTCAAAGCCAAATTGAAGAATCACAAGCAATAAAAGACAGACTGCAAATGCCGTCAGAAAGATGACCGCCATTCCGCGGTAATTGCTCATCATCACCTCCAGCTCTGCCCTGCGGAATTCATATGCATGACGCTCCCTGTCCAGCTTCTGCAAATCCTGCTTAATCAGACCGCCGTAGGCTTCACACTCGGACAGCTTTTGAATGCCCTCCTGAACCTGTTCCTCCTGCTTCTTCATCTTATAGTAATCGGAGTCGCTCATCCGGTTTTTCTTTTCCCGATACCTCTCCCTCTCCTGTTCCAACGTAAGAAGCCTTCTGGCAATCCCGTTCAGTTCCTCTCTCTCCTCGTCCGGCAGTGCCTCAATTTCCTCCATATCTGTCAGGTAAGCAGTCACCAGGGAATACTCTCCCGTCAAAAGATTGATTTCCTTTGACGCCTCCGCCATCTGCTCCAGACAGCTTATGACATAGCGGCTCCTCTGCTCTGCATCCCCAAAGTCCACATCTTCTCTGTCATAGACAAGCTTGTCCCAGTCATCCTCCGGAGGCTCCTGTCGCTTTTTCCTTCTGAAAATTCTGCTCCAAAATCCCATTTTCCGTTCCTTCCGTCAATCACTCACGCTGCTGCGATAGCTGTCCTTTAAGGCCTGTGTGATTCTTTCATTCTCCTCATAATATCTCTGCATATCGCCTCCCTGCCGCAGCTCACGCCTGTTATAGAGCTGCAGATATTCAGGCTGTTCTTCCCACTGGCCGTTAAGCGCTTCTATATCCTTTTCCAGTTCAAGCGTATGACTGTACATCTGAGCATTTTCCGCCGCAAAAGCCACATACTCTCCCTCCGTAAGCTCCAGCCTCTTTGCCGCCAGATAGGCCTTATAGCAATCCGGGCTGCCGTCCGTTTTCCATGCCTCAAGAAAGCACTCCGCTGCCTTTCCGTAATGCATCAGACCCGTAAGCGCCACCCCCTTGTTGTGCAGGATTGCTGACAGGCAGTTCACCGCCGGAAGCGGCTCTCCTTCCTTCTCCTGCTCCTTCCAGTTTGCAATCAGCATATCATATTCTCGGATGGCCGCCATATATTTCTTTTTTTTCACCAGATGGTCAATCTGGCTTTTACGCTTCTCAATCCTGCTTAAGCCTGCTCCCTGCTTTAAGACCTGCTCCACCTCGTCCACGGTCTGCTCGTCATAGAAGCCTGTATCCTTCAGAATTGCTACCACAAATGCGCTCAGAGAGCCCTTCCTGTGGATCAGCGGATAAAGCACTCTTGCCAGCTCTCTCCTGCCGCATTCCGCATCAATCCAATTCAAAAGCCCGTCATTCATCAGTGACAAATCCAGCAGAAAGGCGTTCTCCTTCAGCAGATAGCAAAGCTCTTCCATGCAGTAGACATTTATCTCCAGTCCGGGTATACAATATGGAGTTTTTGCATAATTTCCCACGCAGACACTGACGCGCATAATGCCTCCTAATACAACTCGATTTTTTTCTTCCAGGTTCTGCCGGACGCCGGGCGGATTTCACCAAATCCCAAATCCTCCACTTCCGCAATCAACAGTTTTTCCGACTCCAGATAAAAATGGCCCTTCAGCCTGGCAACGGCTCCCGGAAAGTCCTCCAGCACAAGCTGCTCTGTCCTGATTTGCTTGCCTGTCAGCGGGGTAATGGTAAGCGACAGCTGATTTCCGCCCTGAAGATAAAATTCAAAGGTATGCCCGGCTTCGTACCAGTTGACCCCCGCATCCAGCAGCGCATAGTAGGACTCCTTACCCTGACGCAGGATTTTCATGCCGATATTTGCCTTTAACTTCTCATTTCCCAGAAAAACATATTCCCTTCCCGCATCATTCGGAGACAGCTTCTCCTGCATTCCATGACAGGCGCCCTTTCCAAACAGATTATTTCCCTGAAATACCCTGCGTCCTCTGCACAGATAGCGAAGGGAGTTTTTCATCCATTCCTGTTCAAAGCCGTCCCCAATCAGGAATACGCTTCCAATCATTGCATCCTTGCAGCTCTCCTCCGCAATCCGAAGGAGGGCTTCATCCAGCTCCTCCATACGTCTTTCCCGAAGGCTCTGCACCTCCGGAAGCGGCTCTTTTGGGGCAAAGGGATATGCTCTCTCGTCAATAAAGACTACCACCGGCGTTGTCCGTCTGTTGCACTCCATACGGTATGTTCTGATACAATTTTCACCGTAATCCAGAAGAAGAGCCTGGTGTGTCCAAAGCTCCTGCGGCTGATGAACCATATAGTGATAGAAGCTCTCTGTATGGCTCTGGAAGCTTACCCTGTCCGTCTTTAAGTGCAACCCCGCCACAATCTGGCTCAAAACCTCCAGCATTCTGTTGTCAAGCACCCTGCAGGTAATCATCATGGCACCGATTTTTTCCGACGAACCAACCTGATTCAAAAGTCCCAGACTCCTTTTGACAAACAGTGTCAGGAGCGCCACCGGGTTAAAGCTCTCTCCCTCTATGATAACCGGCTCGCCGTCCAATGCCTGAGCAAGCAAATCCTGCACCAGAATTCCCTTCTGCTCCTCAGCATAGCGCAGAGCTTCCTTTCCGTAAAACCACTGGTTTACACCGCTTCTTTTGCAGAGCACCGCGGGGATATTGTAATTCTGCGTACCTGCCACCTGGGAAAGCGTCTCCACCTCACCAGTTTCGGAAACAGCATAACTAATCTGGCAGTATTCATTCCCCAGGTCATATCCAAGTATCAGTTTTTCACCGCCCAAAAATCCCATGCCGTCTCCTTTCCTTTCCCTTTATTTCAGCTGAAACAGCTTTCCGTTCAGGAATTCCTTCTTTCTGTATTCCTCCAGAAGATTGTCCATGGTATCAAAGTCCTCCAGCGTCTTGCTGATAACAATATCATTCACAAGCTGATATCTGCTGTCACACTCCTCACCGCTGATGTCACTCTTTTGAAGCGTTCCGCTCTCTGTCAGCTGCGCTTCCCCATTTTTTTCCTCCGTGATATAGTACTGAAGGCTTTCACCGAAAAACAAAATAAATTCCTTAAAACACACACCACCGTAGGCCTCCTGCATATACTCCGAGGTATACTCGTCAGACTCGCCGTTTTCACGCAGAATCACATAGTGAATGCAGGCTCTGCCCCGGGGATTTGCATGATATTCAATAATGGTCTTATCAAGCAGCTCCTGCGCCACCCGCGGGTTGTCCCTGTATTCCCTGAAAAATTCCAGATGAACTCCCTCCGACAACAGTTCGCACAGGAATATATCTGTCAGTCGGTTCACCTGTTCCGTGCGCTCCTCCTTTGCCTCCGCATAGTATTTCAGATAGGCCAGTCTGCACACCTTCTGTACAGGCTCTCCCCGCATGTACATGGACTGAATTTCCCGGAACACATCACTTTCCATGACGCGCTCCTTCACAAAGTAGTCATAAGCACACTGTGCAAGAAAAGCCTCCTCAACCTCCGGCTTAGCCCCCTGGGATATGTAATAATGAAAAATTTCCATTTTTTCACCCACAAAGGCTCCCGAATACAGCATTTGCACCAAAATCGCCTCGCACAGGTAAAAGCAGTCTACATCAAAGGCCTTTGCCGCCTTCCAGATATCCCGCATTGATTTTGTCATCCCACGGTAATACATGGCAAGATATCTGAGCACCGTACTGTCATATTTTCCCTTCTGAAAAACGTATGCCGCAGACGCTGTCAGCACCCGGTCCTCCACCATATTGTTCTTTTCCATCAGCGTACTGATCAGCCGCACCAGTATCTTGATATCGATGAAATATGGACCATATGTTCTCAGCCATTCATCTGCCAGGTCATAATTTCCCCGAAGCACCATAAACCTTATGACAGTGCCTCGTTCCTCCATGCCCAGATCCTCTGCAGGAATATTCTGCAGATACTCATCCAGACACCGCATATTATCAGTATCATAGTAATGCTGCAGAATTCGCAGCACAAGCTCTCTGCGCACCCGGCCGTCGCAATACCCGGAATCCATCACGCGAAGCGCACGTTCTATATTGTCCTCCGCGTTTTCCAGATTTCCTCTTTCGCTGTCACACAAATACAAATCCAGTGCAGGACAGGTTTTTGCCAGAGGAAGTATCATTCTCAGAAATTTTCCCGGCACCATCAGTTTTTCTATCGTGTATTCCACATTTCTGATAAACCTGTTGTTCCAGTCGTCCTCAAACACTATGGTACAATCATTTCCGTACAGAGCGACCCAGGTCTCCCCGCCATTCAGCACATACTCCTCCGGATACAGGTTCCCCGGCTGGTATACATAAACCTTACGCAGTCTGTCGTCCTCTACCCTGATCATATTTGCAAAAAGCAGTCTGGAAAGAGCCTCCGCAGTCTGTTCATTTATCATTCCGGGCTGAAGCAGTCTGTTGTACATATTGGCCAGATGCCTGTTGATGTGAAGCTTCAATATCTGGTCAACACAGAAATGCTCCATGCGGCTGCGATAGCTTTCAAAAATATCTTTGAATTTGTCCTCATTCTTCAGTATATAGTCATAAAGATATGCACAGTGCTCATAGTCCAGATTGTTTTGGTAAGAAAAATACATAAGCACTATCTTGGGAATCTCCTGCGTCCTGTTCATATCCAGAGACATCATATAATATTCATAGAGATTGGTAATGCGGAGTTGATTTTCCACTCCCGCCTGATACCACTCAAGATACTTTTCTCCCGTTTTTCCACCCTTGATAAGCAGCGTACAGATTTCCTGAAGGATGCGCACATCCTCCTTCTTTTTATATAACTGCTCCAGAATACGGTAAACCGTCTGACTGTATTCACGCATTCTGGCTGTCAGATAAAGCAGCTGTTCCACTACCTCCTGTTTCAGGATATCCTGCTTTACGCCATACCAGAGCACCTGGCGTTCAAAGCTGCCAAGACGCCTTAAGAGAGCGGGATTATTATTCAAAAGTGCCAGAGCTTCAATGTAAAGCACCGGGCTGCTGCAGCCGATAGCGTACTGTTTCTCCAGAAAGACCCATTTACCGGTGACGGACTTATGATACTCCTCTGACAGATACAACAGCAGCCATGCCACACGCCAGTTAGAATTATCCTGACGGTAGATGCGCTCCACATCCGCAGTCACTCTGTTCACATACTGCTCATCCCGATGCGTCAGAGTAGTCAGATAGAGATAATAGGCAAGCAGCGTATCATTTCCCTTTCCCTTCTCCAACAGCTCCGAGACATGATCCAGAATCCAGCCCGCCTCGTTATAGCGCTCCTCCGTAATCAGAAGCTGCGCCTGAAAAAGTCTTGCGGTTATATCATTCTCATCCATGGAAACCTGCTTTTCCACCAGCTTTCCCGTCTCCTTCAGCCATGTGGATGTTCCGATTTTTCTCGTCCGAAAGGCCTGATAAAATTCCATCAGCTGAACAATGCTGCGCTTTCTGGTCAGGTCGGCGCTGTTGCGGGCACTGCCCTCTCCTGTTTTCACTGTCACGGGAATCGTCAGGGACACATAGGAATTATACAGGAAAATCTGTCCGAAATTCTTTCCCTTCCGGCAAAAGCTGCTGTCAACAAAAACCGGAAGTCTGCAATGATTGCCCAGAAAATCATCATCCGTCAGCACTTCCTTCTCCGTAAACAGGAAATCGCCGCTGCACTCCACATAGAGTCTGGTGTAGCCCCAGCCATTCCGAACAATGCTCAACTCCCGCTCCGTCACTGCATAGGAGGCTTCCGCCGTGAGTGCTTCCAGAACAAGCTCTTTTTCCTCCACCAGAAATTCAACCTTCTGCTTCTTGTTAATCTGAATCAGGAACTCCTCTACATTCTGCTCCAGGCCGTCCACTGCCGAAAGTGCCCTGTAATCATCCAGAAATTTGGCATCACTGCCCTGAAAGACAAGATAAAATTCGGGGGAATAGAAAAGTCTGACCGCCTCCTGCCAGTTGCTCTTCGCAAGATTTGCAAAATGAAACAGATTTTTAATTGTACCAATGGAGGATTCCAGAACAGTATGTTCAATGGAAACCACAAAAGGAAGATAATACTCTCCCTGATTGCTGACAACATAAAAATTGCCCTTTACCACATCCCCTTCTTCCAGGTTTTCCCCATGGAAACAGAAGAAAATCTCCTCGTTACAGCCAACAAAGTCATCTGTCAGACATTCCATACGGAGGTCTGAGCTGGTGACCCTTCCGCTGGTAAACTGTCCCTGAGGAGCCAAAATGTGAAAAGAGCCCTCATACTGCTCTCCCTTGTGCAGGGAAAGTTCTATTTTTGCGCAGGAGAAATCAAGAGAACCATTCTCATAATCGAAGTTTCCCTCCAGAATCTGATTGATTATCTTCTGCATTCATACTCACCCACTCTACACTGTTCGCTACGAACGGCATCTGACGCTCCGAACGTCACCTCGAATCTTCGATTCTCGGTGTCCGTTGCACTCACATACCTGGCTATGCAAAGAGGTGCAGCCCTGCGAGCAGTCCTGCACCTCTTTACATAGCCGGCTGCGTTCGTCGCTTATACGCTCATTATATCAAATCTTAGAACGCAGGGCAAATTTTTTATTCCATATTCAGTTTCT
>JBJEJG010000051.1:0-18422 GCA_051877795.1 Acetatifactor sp. | reverse complement strand
AGGAAGCATAACCTTAAAGGAGGGCGACATTTTTACATTTACAACGGAAGATATCGTTGGGAATCAGGAAAGAGTAGCTGTAAGCTATGACCGACTGATGGAGAATCTGGAGGTGGGCGATACTATTCTGGTTAATAATGGATTGGTAATTTTCAGAGTGCTGGAGCTGGATGAGAAGAATGCAAGATGTGAGGTTATAGCCGGTGGAGAATTGTCGAATCGCAAGAGTATGAATTTCCCGAACAAGGTAATGAAGCACTGCTTTTTAAGTGAGCAGGATAAGGCTGACTTATTATTTGGAATCAGGAACGAAGTGGACTTTGTGGCGGCATCTTTCGTATCGGGAAAGCAGGATATTGCAGATATGCGCCGGTTCCTTGATGAAAACGGCGGAAAAGATATCGATATTATTGCAAAGATAGAAAATCGTTCCGGCGTGGAGAATATAGAGGAAATCTGTGAAATAGCGGATGGGGTTATGATTGCACGAGGTGACCTGGGAGTAGAGATACCTGCCATGGAGGTGCCGTCAGTGCAGAAGTATCTGATTAGCAAATGTCGTCTCCTTGGGAAACGGGTTATCACGGCTACAGAGATGCTGGAGTCCATGATACGTAATCCCAGGCCTACAAGGGCAGAACTATCCGATGTGGCGAATGCGGTGTATGACGGTACATCCGCTGTCATGCTGTCCGGAGAGACTGCTTCAGGGAAATATCCTGTGGCAGCAGTGAGAAATATGGTGGAGACGGTAGAATTTACAGAGAGAAACATAAATTATGCAAAGCGGTTTCACACAACGGAATTTACGATTAAAAGCAATCTTGATGCGGTTTCCCATGCGACCTGCGCAATGGCAATTGATGTCAATGCCAAGTACATCATTGTAAATTCACTTACGGGGCATACTGCGAGAATGGTAAGCAGATTCAGATGCCCGGTAGATATTATCGGAATGACAACTTCCGAAAAGGGGTGGAGAAAACTGAATATGAGCTGGGGCGTTACGCCGGTTTTATGTGACAGGTATGATTCCATGGAAGCGATGTTCGCAAATGACCTGGAACAGGCAAAGGCAGTGTTCCATCTGAAGGAAGGTGATAATGTGGTATTAACGGGTGGACTGCTGGATGGAAATACAGGAAACACGAATATGATAAAGGTGGAGAGAATATAGAGCTCGCGCTTCAGAGAAAAACAAATGCTCGCACAGCTCGCGCTTGTTTTTCTTTCTGGAGAGATAAACTCAAGAATTCGGCAACTGCGTTGCCGCCGTGCTTCGCACTCTTCAATTCTTTCGTTACCATTTCAGAGAAAAACAAATGCTCGCACAGCTCGCGCTTGTTTTTCTTTCTGAAATGGTATATACTAGAATGAGGTAAGTAAGACAGACGATCGCGGCTGTGGGCTGCTTTGCAGTTCCACAGGTGAGGAAAGTCCGGGCTTCACAGGGCAGGATGCCGGATAACGTCCGGTGGAGGCGACTCCAAGGCCAGTGCAACAGAAATATACCGCCGGGTTTTTCCCGGTAAGGGTGGAAAGGCAGCTTAAGAGACTACCGTCCGGCTGGTAACAGTCGGAGCCATGTAAACCCCATCCGAAGCAAGACCAAACAGAAAGCAACAGGCTTGCCCGGCCTGCTTTCAGGTAGGTCGCTTGATGCGGCTGGCAACAGCCGTACTAGATAGATGATCGTTCAACGACATAACCCGGCTTATCGTCTTGCTTACCGATTATATTCACAGGATATTGGAAAAGAGCAGCTGCGGCTGTTCTTTTTTAGCATCATTTTAGCAATTAAAAACAGACATAATTAATCATAAAGAATGTGTTTATTCTGTTCAAGCGGACTTGTCCAGTTGTAGCCTCGTTCTTTCAGAAGCTCTTTTTTTCTTGCCCAGAAGGTATGGCAATATCCGGGGTCTTTTGGAAGATTGTGGTGTTCCTGTTCGATTTGTCTCTCTACTTCCTGTTCAACCTCAATGGGAATTCCGTTGAGCACTCGGTTTTCGGTGTCACTTATCAGGTCGCTGAAGCTGCTTAACATATGATTACGCCTCCGGTTTCATTTAATAATGCCTGGCAATGATTCGTTGAAGCTGAATAACCATTCATCGTAAAGACGAAGCATTTATGATATAATTATAGCAGTTGCATTTGCAAAAGGCAATGAGACAGGATGATGGATGACAGGATGGGAAAAGGAATGAAACGGAAAAGAGGAGGAAGGCAGAGACAGTATCTGGAAGCTGCAGCACTGCTGGCAGCAGTCCTGATGGCGTTGGGAGGCTGTGGAGCCGAAGAGGGCACTCCGGGAGATACTGTGATTCAACCGGAGAAGTCGGTTGTTCGGGTAAAAGCAGGAGATACTACAGGGAGTGCTGTTCTGAGAGGTGTCAGTATTGACGGAGAAAGAACTATACTTTTGACAGCAGGACATGTGTTGGAAAACCTGAGCACAGAGGAGCTCCCTACGGTGATTTTTGAGGATGGAACGGAACGGCTTTGCGACGGTTATGTGTCTTCGGATTCCATCGATGCGGCGGTTCTCTATATTTCTGATGCAAAACTGGCTAAACAGCTGCAGCAGGACGGCTGCTTTGCGCTGGAGGATAGGGGCCGTTTTGATAATTTGAGGGATGGAGATAACTGCATTGCCATTGGCGGTGGGAACAGTGAGGAAAGGGCTGTCTGTACGGGTGAAATTCTGAATAATTGGATTTATATGGAAGATTATGCCCAGTATATGATTTGGGCAGAGGTGAAAATTCACTCCGGCATGTCCGGCGGCGGACTGTTTGACAGTGAAGGCTATTTTCTCGGAATTCTCTCCGGCGGCAGCGAGGACGGGCAGCTTGCTGCGGTTCCCTTGAGCCTGATTTTATCAGAATTTCATAATTCATTGGATTGACAACTGTTAAAATATGTTAGACAATAGAGCTGTTCGGAATCTACCCGGTTCCGAAAAGAAAGGTCGAGAGACCATGGAAAGGATGGAGCAAAAATGACAAAAATAGATGTTTTTTCAGGATTCCTGGGAGCAGGAAAGACAACACTAATTAAGAAGCTTTTGAAGGAGGCGCTGGATGGGAGCAAGACCGTGCTCATCGAGAATGAATTTGGTGAGATTGGTATCGACGGCGGCTTTCTGAAGGAGGCAGGTATCGAAATCAAGGAGATGAATTCCGGATGTATCTGCTGTTCTCTGGTGGGCGATTTCGGAACTTCTCTGAAGGAGGTTATCGAAACCTATGCTCCCGAGCGTATTTTGATTGAGCCCTCCGGAGTGGGGAAGCTGTCTGATGTTCTGAAGGCAGTGGATAATGTGGCTTGTGATCTGGACGTGCAGGTGAACAGCGCTGTCGCTGTTGTAGATGCGTCTAAGGCTAAGATGTATATCAAGAACTTTGGCGAGTTTTTTATCAATCAGATTGAGTATGCGGGTACTATTATTCTGAGCAGAACCGACAAGGTGACAGCTGCGAAGCTGGAGGAATGTGTAGCCCTGATTCGGGAGCACAATGCGAAGGCAACTATCATTACCACACCTCTTGACCAGCTGGACGGCAAGGCCGTGCTGGAGACGATTGAGGGTGCGGATACTCTGGACGAGATGATGAAGGAGATGCTGGAGCATGCCCACGAGGAGCATGAACACCATCATCATGACGATGAGGACGAGTGCTGCTGCGGACATGACCATCATCACCACGACGAAGACGAGGAGCACGAGCATCATCATCACCACGACGAAGACGAGGAGCACGAGCATCATCACCATCACCACGACGAAGACGAGGAGCACGAGCATCATCATCATCACCACGACGAGGACGAGTGCTGCTGCGGACATGATCATCACGATCACCACCATCATCATGCGGACGAGGTGTTCACAAGCTGGGGAAAGGAGACACCTGTCAAATTTACCGCTGAGAGAATTGAAAGCATCCTGACGGCTCTTGACAGCGGTGAATACGGTTCCATTCTGCGTGCAAAGGGCATGGTTCCCGCAGAGGACGGTACCTGGATTTATTACGATTACGTTCCGGAGGAGCATGACGTCAGAAGCGGAAAGCCGGAGGTAACAGGCAAAATTTGTGTGATTGGCGCTGACCTGAAGGAGGACAAGCTGGAAGAGCTGTTCCGCTAATGCGGTGGCGAGATAGAAAGGCGGTAAGGAAAAATGAAGCCCGTATATGTAATTAATGGATTTCTGGAGAGCGGCAAGACGGAGTTTATCAGCTTTACTCTTGCTCAGCCTTATTTCCAGATAAAGGGGAAAACGCTCCTGATTTTGTGCGAGGAAGGCGAGAATGAATATGACGAAGAACTCTTAAAAAAGAGCCGCACGGAAGTGGAACTGATTGAAGAGGAGTCTGACTTTAACCCGGAGAATCTGACAAATCTGGAAAAGAAACATAAACCGGAGCGTATTATCATTGAGTTTAACGGTATGTGGAACTATAAGAATGCAAAGCTGCCCTGGTATTGGAAAATTGAGCAGCAGATTACCACCATAGACGGTTCCACTTTCCCTATGTACTATACTAATATGCGTTCGCTGCTTGCAGAGATGATTCGCAAGTCTGAGATGATTATTTTCAACCGCTGTGATACGGTGAAGGATCAGTTAAATACCTACAAGAGAAATATTAAGGCGGTAAATGCTTCTGCGGATGTAATCTTTGAAGATTCCAACGGTGAAATCGATGAAATTTTCGAGGAGGATTTGCCCTATGATTTGAACCAGGAGACAATTGTTCTGGACAATGAAGGCTATGGCATCTGGTATCTGGATTCCATGGATCATCTGGAGCGTTATATCGGTAAGAAGCTACAGTTTGTGGCCATGGTGCTGAAGCCTGAGAATTTCCCGGATAATTACTTTGTACCCGGACGTATGGCGATGACCTGCTGCGCGGAGGACATGGCGTTTTTGGGTTATGCCTGTGAGTTTGCGGGAGCAGGTGCCCTGAAGCAGAAGGAGTGGGTCAAGGTGACAGCCACTGTTTCTAAGGAGTACTGGGAAGACTATAAGGGCGAGGGCCCGATTCTTCATGCAATCAGTGTGGAAAAGACAAAGGCTCCTAAGGAAGAGGTAATCAGTTTCACATAAGGTTGAAAGTATGGCACAGGACAATGAAAAAGAAATTCAGCAGCTGAAAAACCGTTTTCACGATTTGGCGGATAAGTCATTTCAGCAGGGCATATTTACGTTTACGGGTTTTCTGGGGCTGAGTGAGCAGGATGTGCTCTGGCGGGAAGAGGCTGCTCTGAAATATGCAGGCATTTGCATAAGCGGCGGCTGTGAAAATGCCGACAGAGTGGTGGTGAGATTCGGAAACGCAGAGGAACTGGGGTATGAGATTCCCTTTCCGATTGTTTGTATCCACATTGAGCCGCTTACGGTTAAGTTTGCAGAACAGCTTTCCCACAGAGATTTTCTGGGTGCGCTGATGAATCTCGGAATTGAGCGAAGCACTATAGGAGATATCAAAGTAGGAGAGAAGCAGGCCTACCTTTTTTGTCTTGATTCCATTGCAGAATATATCTGTGCAAATTTGGAGCAGATTAAGCATACGCATGTAAAGTGCATTGTGACAGACAGCGCCGCGGATGTTCCGCGGGAGGAACCGGAGCGGATTCATATTCAGGTTCAGTCGCTGCGCGTTGACGCTGTGCTGGCTAAAGTTTATAATATGTCCAGAGAGAAAAGTCTGGAGCTGTTTCGGGCCGGAAAGGTTTATGTGAACGGCAGGCTCTGCGAGAATAATTCCCGATTGTTGAAGGGGAATGAAACAGTGAATGCCAGAGGCTACGGAAAGTTTCAGGTGTCAGGGGAACCGAGAGAGACAAGGAAAGGTAAGCTTTCTGTGGAAGTTTTGGTGTACCGATAGAGATGCTGTCGGGAAAGCTTCGGTAATGTAGAGAATACAAGTGTCGATGAGGTGTGGGAATGTATCATTATACTGTAATTCAGTGGTTATTTTTCTTTTATTTTTATTGCTTTTTCGGTTGGTGCTTTGAATCCACGTACGTGTCCATCAAGTCAAGGAAGCTGACGAACAGAGGCTTTATGCGAGGTCCGTTTTTACCGATTTACGGCAGCGGCGCCATCATGATGCTTGTGGTGTCCATGCCTTTTCATGACAATATTGTCTTAACCTACATAGCAGGCTGTATCGGAGCCACGGCACTGGAATATGTGACAGGAGTTACCATGGAGGCACTGTTTAAAGTGCGCTATTGGGACTATTCCAAAAACAAATTTAACTTCCAGGGGCATATTTGTCTGGGGTCTACGCTGGCGTGGGGAGTGCTCACCATTGTGATGACAGAATTTGTGCATGTCCCGGTTGAGAGATTTGTTCTGTCCATTCCGTCACAGGTGTTAACGATTGTTACGCTTGTCCTGACGGTGTGTATTGTTGCGGATTTTGCACTTTCCTTCAAGGCTGCAATCGACCTGAGAAATGTACTGGTCAAGATGGAACAGGCAAAGGAAGAACTGGTGCATATCCAGAAGAGACTGGATGTGATTATTGCTTTGGCGAATGAGGACCGGGAAAACCGGAAGGAAGAGTTTACGGAAAATGTGGCTGAATTAAAGGGCAGCATTGAGAATAAACTGGAAAGCTTAAGGCATGCCGTTCAGACAAGACCGTCCGAGTATCTGGAGAGCGTGAAAGAAGAATTGTTGGAATTAAAAACCAAGTATGCAGTCAATGTGGAGAAGCAAAACAACTTAAGCACATTGAAGGATTTCTTCCAGAGAGATATGATTCGTTCGAACCCGTCCATGACTTCGGTGAAGTTCAAAGAGGCGTTGGAGGAACTGAAGCAGAAGGCAGCTGCAAAAAAGGAAAAATAAGATTTGAAAAGAGCCTCGTCGCAAGACGGGGTTTTTTGTGCCTTAAAGAAATCTTAAACAATTCCCCCGTTTATTGTTAAAAGATGTTCTGCTAGAATGATTTTTGTAAGGGAGAGATAGAGAAATGTACAATATTTTGATATGTGATGATGAAAGAGACATTGTAAACGCCCTGAAAATTTATCTGAGTGATGCGAATTACACGTTATTTGAGGCCTTTAACGGAAAAGAGGCTCTGAAGGTGATTGAGCGGGAGGAGATTCACCTTGTGCTGATGGACATTATGATGCCGGAAATGGACGGCATGGAGGCTATGATTAAAATCCGGGAAAGGAGCAATGTCCCTGTGATTTTGCTGACGGCGAAATCCGAGGATTCGGATAAAATTCTGGGGCTGACGGTGGGAGCGGATGATTACATCACGAAACCCTTTAATCCTGTGGAGGTATCCGCCAGAGTGAAGTCTCAGCTGCGCAGATACATGCAGCTGGGGGCGGGAAACATACAGCCGGATGTCTTAAAATGCGGCGGCATTGAACTGGATGATGCAAAAAAGAGGGTGACACTGGACGGGGAGGAGGTCTCACTGACGCCGACGGAATATGAGATACTCAAGCTTTTGATGCAGCATCCCGGGGAGGTGTTTTCGCCGCGGAAGATTTATCAGAAAATATGGAATGATCTGCCTTACGGGAGTGAAAATACGGTGGCTGTACATATCCGGCATCTGCGGGAAAAGCTGGAAATTAACCCCGCAGAGCCAAGGTATCTGAAGGTGGTATGGGGACAGGGCTATAAGTGTGAGAAGGGCTAGTATAACGGGCGAGTTATTAAGAACCGTTGCTCTGGGAAGCAAAGGGGAAGATAGAGCGGACAAAAAGGGAGATGCGGGAGATGGAAGAGAAAGTGAATGAGCAGTGTTTCGAGGAAAACAAGGAAGAAATCAGAGAAGCGGGAAGAGAGAAAAACAGAGAGAGGAAAGGAAGAGAGACCGGGAGACAGCGTAGTCTGTCTGGTTCTACAGCTTTTAAAATTCTGATGTTCTTTGTGATGGCTCTCAGCGCAGTGACAGTGGTGGTGAGTGCGCTTGTCTGCTATATTGATGTTGAACTGGAATTTTACAGTGACGGCAGCCAAGAGGCGGCCATGCGGGAAGCCGTTGAAGGCTATTCACAAATGTACGCGGAAAATGTACGGGATTATTTGGAGCAGGGGCATCCGGAGACTGCAATTGCATATCTGGAGAGCACCAATGCACAGATACAGCTGTTGCTTGCAAAAAATCAGTATTCCGCAAAAGAAAGTGACATAATCTGGCAGAGCGGCGAGGTGGAAAAAAACTGGATATCTGAAGATGTTTATCTGCAATTTACAAAATTGATATTTCTAAACGGATCACCTATCCGGAATCAGGAGGATTACATTTTCCGTGTCAGCTACAATCCGGAATTTCCCGTAAAGGATGGTGTGAGCCAGAACTACCTTTTGCTTACAAAGCTGTATGAATTCCGGTTTGCTACTATCTGGATCTGTGCCGGAGCTGCTTTGCTTTGCATCATCTGCTTTGTTTTCCTGATGTGCAGCGCGGGACATAAAAACGGCAGAGAGGGTATTACCCCCAGTGTGTTTACGAATATGCACTTTGATGTATTTAGCTTTATCCTATTTGCGTTAATGTTGGTTCTGGTGAAGATTATAATAGAATTTACTTTTTCGGGCAGGGCGCTGCTGGAACTGGCCGGATTTGCGGTTTGTTTCGTAATCGTTGGAACACTTGCGGTTCTGTATCTGATGGAGTTTGCCGTTCGGCTGAAACTGGGAAAGTGGTGGCAGAATACCTTAATCTATGTGTTAATCAGAGGACTTTGGCGAGGACTGAAATTTCTCTGCAAAGGGGTATGGAAGCTGCTCTGTGGTGCGCCGCTGGTGCTTACAACCCTGATTGTGTTTCTGGGTATCTGTATTTTTGAGTTTATAGGTGTTCTTGGGTTTGGTGGAGCAGAGGCAGAAGGCGTTGTAATCTGGATGCTGGAAAAGGTGGTGCTCCTTCCGGTTGCGCTATATATTGCCCTGACCTGCAGAAAACTTCTGACTGCCAGCGAGGTTATGGCAGAAGGGGAAAATTATGTGGTGGATACATCCCATATGTTTGGGGCCATGAAGGAACATGGAGAAAACCTGAACAGCCTCAGTCAGGGAATATCCAAGGCGGTTGCGGAGCGCATGAAAAGTGAGCATCTGAAGACGGAACTGATTACCAATGTATCTCATGATTTAAAAACACCCTTGACTTCCATTATCAATTATGCGGGTTTGATTTGTGAGGAGAAGTCGGATAATCCGCGTATTGCGGAGTATTCCGAAGTCCTGCTGCGGCAGTCCGGGCGGCTGAAAAAGCTGTTGGAGGATTTGCTGGAGGCTTCCAAGGCAACGACGGGCAATCTGGAGGTAAAGCTGGAGGAGTGTGAGGTTGGTGTTTTGCTTTCCCAGGCTGTGGGAGAATACCAGCAGCGCATGTCGGAGAAAGGGCTGGAACTTATCATTAACCAACCAGAATATCCGATTCGGATTATGGCAGACGGAAGGCATTTGTGGCGGGTTTTTGACAATCTGTTAAACAATATCTGTAAGTATGCTCAGGAAAATTCCAGAGTTTACCTGAGCGTGGTGCAGAAAGAAAGAACAGTGCAGATAATCTTTCGAAATATGTCAAAGTATGCGCTGAACATTTCGGCGGAGGAACTGGAGGAACGGTTTGTGCGCGGAGACAGGTCGCGCCACATGGAAGGGAACGGACTTGGACTTTCCATTGCCAAGAGCCTGACGGAGCTGCAAAACGGACGGCTGGAAATCGTGGTGGATGGCGATTTGTTTAAGGTAACGCTGGAATTTGAGGTGTTGTAAAAGGCATACTGGGTTTGGCCCTGCATTTCATTGATAAAGTGAAACGCAGGGCTTTTTAATATATCTTTATACTTTCTTAATACGAGAGGGGATATCCTTATACAAACTTTAAACGAAAGAAGGGATAATTAAAATAGTATAAAGACTGATAAAAAATGGCAGGTACGGGAATGAGACATATACGATATCGGCAAAAGCATTTAACCTCTTTTCAAGTGATTATAGTTGGTTTTTTGCTTGTCATACTGACAGGAAGCATTCTTCTGATGCTTCCTGTTTCTACGCGGAGTGGGGAGGGAGCACCCTTCTTGGATGCACTGTTTACGGCTACCTCAGCCACCTGCGTGACGGGACTTGTGGTACATGATACAGCAGCTTATTGGTCTGTATTTGGACAGATAGTTATTCTGCTGATGATTCAGATAGGTGGTATGGGAGTCGTTACCATTGCAGTTTCCATTGCGGTTATTTCCGGTAAAAAAATAGGCTTGATGCAGAGAAGTACCATGCAGGAGGCAATTTCTGCACCTAGCGTGGGCGGTATTGTGCGGCTGACAAGCTTTATACTAAAAGCAACGATTTTGATTGAAGTGTCAGGAGCCTTTCTTCTGCTGCCTGTATTCTGGAAAAACTACGATGTACTGAAAGGAATATGGTATGCCATGTTTCATTCTATATCGGCATTTTGCAATGCAGGCTTTGACCTGATGGGCAGTGAAGAGCAGTTTTCTTCCCTGACCGGATATGCGGCAAACGGGTGGCTGAATATTGTGATGATGGGATTGATTATCGTAGGCGGAATCGGCTTCCTGACATGGGAGGATGTGAAGTGTAAGGGAGTCCGTTTCAGGGAATATCGCATGCAGAGCAAAGTTATACTGATTATGGCGGCGGTTCTGATTGCTTTTCCTTTTCTGTTTTTCTTTTTTGGGGAATTTAGCAGAACGGTATGGAGTGATATGTCACTGAAAGAAAGATTTCTGGCTGCGCTGTTTCAGGCAGTTACGCCGAGAACAGCGGGGTTTAATACGATAGATCTGACAGCGTTCAGTGAAGCGGGACAAACAATTCTTATTTTTCTGATGCTGATTGGCGGCTCTCCGGGCTCCACAGCAGGCGGGATGAAAACAACGACAGTAGCAGTTCTGTTTATGACGGTTTTTGCGGTGTTTAAAAGGAAGGAAGATACAGAATGCTTTGGAAGAAGAATTGAGGAGGGTACGATAAAATATGCAGCCACAGTCCTGCTGATGTATCTTACTTTATTTTTGGCAGGGGGAATTATTATCAGTTGCATTGAGGACTTGCCGATATTGACTTGTTTGTTTGAAACAGCTTCGGCAATTGGAACGGTTGGCCTGACTCTGGGAATTACCCCCGGTTTGGGGACGATATCAAGACTGATATTGATTCTGTTGATGTTTTTTGGAAGAGTAGGTGGGCTTACGTTGGTGTTTGCCGCGTTTTCAGATAAGGAAAGAAAGGTATCAAAGCTTCCGAAGGAAAAAATAACAGTTGGCTAGGGAGAAAGGATGGGATTGAAATGAAATCCATTTTGCTGATAGGATTGGGAAGGTTTGGAAAACATATTGCAATGAAGCTGCATGAACTGAATCATGAGGTGATGGCAATTGACAAACAGGAGGAAAGAGTGGAGGATGTATTGCCCTATGTGACGAATGCGCAGATAGGAGACAGTATGAACGAGGCATTTCTGCGGTCTTTGGGAGTGGGTAACTATGATGTCTGTATCGTTGCTATTGGAAATGATTTCCAGAGTTCCCTGGAAACCACCTCTCTGCTGAAGGAGCTGGGAGCTAAAATGGTGGTGTCGAGAGCGGCCAGAGATGTGCAGGCAAAATTCCTGCTTCGCAACGGAGCGGATGAAATTGTTTATCCTGAAAAGCAGTTGGCTACATGGACGGCAATCCGCTATAGCTCAGATCACATTTTAGATTACATAGAACTGGATAATGACTATGCCATTTTTGAAATAACAGTGCCGGATGCCTGGATTGGAAGAACAGTCGGGGAAATGAATATCAGGAGAAAATATAGTATAAACATAATGGCACTAAAAAAGGATGGAAAACTGGAACTGACAATTACTCCGGATACCCGTTTTGCAGACGGAGAAGCAATGCTGGTTTTGGGCAACCACAGGGACATACAAAAATGTTTCCATATATAATATAGAGTTTTTTAGCGCTTATTGGGAAGTCGATATACTGGGAGAGCTTGAGCGGAGGTGGTATAATGGAGACGGTTGTGGTGCTGTTGGCTTTTATCGTAACCGGAATCATTGGATTTATTGCTGTGAAAAAAGTGGATGCTTTTCTGGAGGAAAGCCGCAATGAGTGGGAGGATTGCCCGGAAACAGGAGAAGATGACGGGAGATGTTTGTATGGATGAAAATAATCAAAACCCTGAGCAGCTGCTACAGGCAGTGAGCCGCAAGGAGCATGAAAAGGGAAGAGGACATTTAAAAATTTTTTTCGGTTATGCAGCCGGAGTCGGAAAGACATATGCCATGTTGCAGGCGGCACATGCGGCAAAGCAGAGAGGTATCGATGTTGTGGCAGGATATGTGGAGCCTCATTCGAGACCGCAGACCGCTGAACTGCTGCATGGGTTGGAGCAGATACCCAATCTTGTTACAAATAATAATGGAGTTACCTTAAAGGAATTTGACCTGGATGCGGCAATTAAAAGAGGGCCGACACTGATTCTGGTTGACGAGCTTGCACATACAAATGCGCAGGGCTGCCGCCATGCCAGACGATATCAGGATGTAGAGGAATTGCTGAAAGCCGGGATAGATGTATATACAACCGTAAATGTACAGCATATAGAAAGCCTGAATGATATGGTGTCTGCAATTACCGGAATTATGGTCAGAGAGCGTGTGCCGGATTCTGTGTTTGACAATGCATCTCAGGTAGAACTGATTGATATTGAGCCACAGGAGTTGTTGGAACGCTTACAGTCGGGAAATGTTTATGAGAAGGAGCAGACGCAAAAAGCAACTGAAAATTTCTTTCAGATAGAAAATCTGATTGCTTTAAGAGAAATTGCACTTCGTAGATGTGCAGATCGTATCAATACACTTTCGGAAGAGGCAAGAATAAAAAACGGCGGCGATTATCATACGGATGAGCATATTTTGGTCTGTCTGTCACCGGCGCCTTCCAATATGAAAATTATTCGTACGGCAGCGCGTATGGCAAAAGCCTTTCGAGGGTCTTTTACTGCATTATATGTGGAAACCGCTGATTTTGCAGTGATGGATGAGGAGGATAAAAAGAGGCTGAGAGGAAACATGCGGCTGGCAGAACAGCTTGGCGCAAAAATAGAGACAGTTTATGGGGAGGATGTTTCTCTTCAGATAGCGGAGTTTGCCAGATTATCCGGTATTTCAAAAATTGTAATCGGAAGAAGCACAGCAACCAAAAGATATTTGTTTGGAAAACCGACTTTAACGGAGAAGCTGATTTCACAGGCTCCGAATCTGGACATTCATATTATTCCCGACAGTACCTCCGAGATGGCGTACAGAGTGAAAAAAGCGAAGAGAAAGTCGGAGCGTATAATGAATCCGGCAGATGTCATAAAGAGCGTCGGAATGATTGCCGCGGCATCTGCAATCAGCTATGGATTCTGGAAGCTCGGAATGAGTGAAGCCAATATTATTATGGTATATATTCTCGGTGTACTGATTACAGCGGTCATTACAACACATCAGATATATAGTCTGATAGCTTCTGTTGTCAGTGTTTTTGTGTTTAATTTTTTGTTTACGGAACCGAGGTATACACTGGCAGCCTATGAAAAAGATTATCCGATTACCTTTGTCACTATGTTTGTGGCAGCCTTCCTGACAGGTTCACTGGCAATCCGCCTGAAAAGGCAGGCAAAACAGGCGGCACAGGCGGCGTATCGCACGAAAATATTGTTTGATACCAATCAGCTTTTGGAGGGGGTCAGAGAGAGGGAGCAGATTATTACGGTAACAGCGACACAGCTGATTAAGCTGTTGAATCGGGATATGCTTATTTATCTTGCGGAGAAAGGCACTCTGTCTGCACCCAAGTTTTTTGCAGTGAGCGGGGAGACGGGGTGCGAGGAATACCTGTCGGAAAAAGAAAAGGCAGTTGCTTTCTGGGTGTTAAATAATAATAAGCATGCAGGCGCAACGACAGATACGCTTTCTGATGCAAAATGTCTGTATTTATCCATACGGACAAGCAATGCCGTGTATGGAGTGGTAGGGATTGTTATTCAGGAGAAGCCGTTAGATGCTTTTGAAAACAGTATCCTGCTGTCTATTCTCGGAGAATGTGCATTGGCTCTGGAAAACGAGAAGAATGCAAGAGAGAAGGCGGAGACCGCATTGGTGGCACAAAAGGAGCAGCTGAGAGCAAATTTACTTCGCTCCATTTCTCATGATTTGCGTACACCCTTAACCTCTATTTCAGGAAATGCCAGTAATCTGTTATCCAATGGGGAAAAATTCGATGCGGAAACAAAAATGCAGTTGTATTCGGATATTTACGATGATTCCATGTGGCTTATTAACCTGGTGGAAAATTTGCTCTCCGTGACAAGAATCGAGGAGGGAAGACTGAACATTCGCATGCAGGCAGAGATTTTGGATGAAATAATTGCAGAAGCCCTGCAGCATATCAGCAGGAAAAAGACGGAGCATCAGATTTCTTTTCAGGCGTCGGAGGATTTCATTCTTGTAAAAGCAGATGCCAGGCTGATTGTGCAGGTCATCATCAATATTGTAGATAATGCAATTAAGTACACGCAGAAAAATTCAGAAATTGTAATAACAGCGAAAAAAGTACAGGATAAGGCAATCGTCTGTATCGCGGATAACGGTCCGGGAATTCCCGATGACATGAAGCCGTTTGTATTTGAAATGTTTTACAGCGGGGCAAAGAGTCTTGCCGATAGCAGGCGCAGTCTGGGACTGGGGCTGTCTCTCTGCAAATCGATTATTGCAGCACATGGCGGAGAACTGGAGCTTTCGGACAACATACCCCATGGAGCGGTGTTTACATTCACGTTGCTGACAGAGGAGGTTGACTTACATGAATAAGACATTGATTTTGGTTGTGGAGGATGACAAACCGGTTCAGAATCTGATGACAACAACCCTAAAGGCACACGATTACAGATATTTGACTGCAATGACCGGTGAGACAGCAATCCTTGAGGTGTCTTCCCACAATCCTGATATTGTACTTCTTGATTTGGGTTTGCCGGATATGGATGGGATTGAAGTGATTCAGAAAATCCGCAGCTGGTCTAATGTACCGATTATTATTATCAGCGCCAGAAGTGAAGATAACGATAAAGTGGAGGCACTGGATGCAGGAGCGGACGATTATCTGACAAAACCCTTTTCAGTGGAGGAACTTCTGGCACGGCTTAGGGTGACGGAAAGAAGATTGGCAGCAGGGCAGGGAGAGCAACAGACGGCTTCCTCTGTTTTTGTGAACGGAGAGCTCCGGGTGGACTATTCGGCGGGCTGTGCCTATCTGGAGGGAGAAGAATTGCACCTGACGCCGATTGAATATAGGCTTCTGTGCCTGCTTTCCAAGAATGTGGGGAAGGTATTGACGCATACCTTCATTACGCAGAACATCTGGGGGCACAGCTGGGAAAATGATGTGGCATCCCTGCGGGTGTTTATGGCAACACTCCGCAAAAAGCTGGAAAAGAACTCCGATTCCGCCCAGTATATCCAGACCCATGTCGGCATCGGGTACAGGATGATGAAGATGGAGTAAAAACTTACTGAAAGGGATTCGGCACGGTAAATAGGAGCTTGCTGATTATGTCCGTTTTGGGAATGTATAGATTGGCAAAATTTCGGATAATGCTCTTTAACAAGAGTTACTACAGCACAAAGTGTAACATGGCTCCCCGGGTAAGCATATTTAGTATAGGTAAAATGTGATATTGACTTTGTAAAAGTATATCGTTATAATATATTTAACAAGACAGCCGATAAGGTAGTTCTCAGGCTACCCGCTCCGGCGAATTAGTTAACATTAAGAAATAGTCGTCTACTTTCGCGGAGCAGGACGGCTATTTCTTATTTGTAAGACAAAGAATTGCAACAATCAAAAGAGCAATGTTCACAATTGTCGAAAATTTAAAAATAAATTGACTTTGCAGGCAGGATAGGCTAAAGTGTAATCGTATTCATGCATGAAACAATCTGACAGTAAGGAGTGATGTGTTATGACAAAGAGAAACGAAATTGAGGGAGCATCTGAAAACTGAATTTGGATTTGCAACATGCTATTAACTGTGTCGTATCAAGAATAAGATTTTTGAAAGGAACACGGAATAGTGTTCCTTTTTTGTACCCTTTTTTAGAGATTGGAGAGCCGCAGGGGCGGCAGAATGAGAGGAAAAATGGAAAGTAATACAGCATATGTGACAGCCGTTCACAGAGGACGGTATGAGTTGGAAGCGGGAGAAAACTGCTTCTTTGGAAGAATGAAAACAGCTGAGTTTTTACAGCCCGGCAGAAAGGAAGTATTTCCCACTGTGGGAGACAGGGTGGAAATAAATTACCAGGAGCAGGGAGACAGCATCATCACAAAGGTTTTGCCGAGGAAATCCGTGTTTATGCGGTTGAATGCCACTCCGGGGCAGCCGGATCAGGCAGTTGCCGCAAACTTTGATTATGTTTTTATTGTGATGTCCCTGAATGGGGATTTTCATGAGACGAAGCTGGAGCGGTATCTTACCGTGGCATGGCAAAGCGGCGGTACTCCGGTTTTGATTTTGAGTAAGGCGGATGCCTGTGAGAATGTGGAGGAATTTCGAAATCGGGCGGAAAAGACTGCTCCCGGCGTAGAGGTACTATGTCTTTCCGCGAAAACGGGAGAAGGAATGCAGGCTTTGGAGCCATTTTTGGGAGAAGAAAAGACAATTCTGCTCACGGGTTCCTCCGGTGTGGGGAAGTCTTCTCTGATGAATGCTTTGATGGGAAGAGAGGAGATGAAAACAGGTGCGATACGGGAGTCGGACTCCCAGGGCAGACATACCACCACCTACAGGCAGTGCTTCAGACTGCCGGAGCAGATTGCACTGCCGGATGGAACCATACTTCAGGCAGGAGGCAGAATCATCGATACACCGGGGATGCGGACGCTTCATGTCAGCGAGGCGCAGGAGGGTGTTGCAATCACCTTCGGGGATGTGGAAGCCCTGAGCCGTCAGTGCAGATTTGGCAATTGTACGCATAGCGGGGAGCCCGGCTGTGCCATCAAAGCTGCACTGGAGGACGGAAGGCTGACAGAGAAAAGATGGCAGACTTATCTTGCCATGAAGCGGGAAGAACGATATGCAAAGCAGCGTGAAACGGTGCTGGAACGGAAGATGAGCAAAACGAAACAGAAGTATAAGCGCAATCCCAGGATAGAGTGGGAGTGAGGAAAATTCGACGGCATGAATCGCTGAAATCCGGTGGAGTGAAATGAAGGAAATCCGATGATGTGAGAATAGAGTAAATTCGGTGATACGTTGACAGGAATGGCATCGGAGAAGTAAAATAAAAACGATAAGTCGTGGTGGCAGACACAATTATGAAATATGCGTCGCCCGCCGTGAAAATGCTTCGGAACGGAGATTAGTATGCATCAGGTTGAGGCGAAGGGAATCCTATCAGCACAGAACGGGATGAATATTTATCGCGGCTGTACCCATGGCTGCATTTATTGTGATGCCCGGAGCACTTGCTATCAGATGAAGCATCCCTTTGAGGATATCGAGGTGAAGAAAAACGCTCCGGAGCTGTTGGAAAAGGCGCTTCGGAGCAAGCGGAAAAAATGTATGATTGGCACCGGTGCCATGAGTGACCCTTATCTGCATTATGAAGAGGATTTAAAGCTGACCAGAAGATGTCTGGAACTGATTGATGCCCATGGATTCGGACTGGCCATTCAGACAAAATCGGACAGGATACTTCGTGATTTGGATTTGCTCAAAAGCATTCACCGAAAAACAAAGTGTGTGGTGCAGATAACGCTGACTACCTATGATGACGAACTTTGTAAAATTCTGGAGCCGAATGTCTGTCCGACCAGCAGGCGGGCAGAGGTGCTGAATATTCTGAGGGATGAAGGAATTCCGACAATTGTCTGGATGACACCGATTTTGCCGTTTATCAATGACACGGAAGAAAATATCACCGGTCTGCTCCGCCTTTGCCGGGAGGCGAAGGTTTACGGCGTGCTTGCCTTTGGAATCGGGCTGACGCTGCGGGATGGGGACAGGCAGTACTTTTATCAGCAGCTGGACAGGTATTTCCCCGGTTTGAAGGAGAAATACATCCGCACCTACGGGAATGCCTATGAGCTGCCGTCTCCCAATCATCCATATTTGTGGGAACTGCTGCAGAAGGAGTGCAGAGCTGCTGGAATGGTATGCGATGCGGATAAGCTGTTTGCCTATATGCATGAGTTTGAGGATAAGATGTCGGGAGAGCAAATGACATTGTTTTCACCTTGTGAATGAAAGGCTGCGCTGTATGGATTGGTTGCAAATGTAATTTTAGTATGGTAAAATCCCATTTTTGACACTTAATAGAACCAAAAACAGCCATAACCCCAGTGTTTAT
>JBJEJG010000050.1:0-3608 GCA_051877795.1 Acetatifactor sp. | reverse complement strand
CCTGACCTTTCGCGTGTGAGGCGAACGCTCATCCCGGCTGAGCTATGCTTCCATGTTTACCATTGTAGCACCACCTGAAAAAAATGCAAGATGGCAAATGTGAAAATTTTGTGCGTCTTGTAAATTCATGGTGCATTTGTGCCGATAATATGGTAAAATAGTACTGGGAACAAAGAAAAAGGCACGGATGCCAAAACGAATTTTTCCTTTACACGGAGGTGCATGATATGAGTATTAATGTTCACGCAAAGACAGATGTTTCTTATTTGTTTTCCAGCCTTGGCAGTGGTGCGGCAGGTGTGGCGGGAAGTAATCTGCTGGCGGACTATGCAAGCATAAAAAACGGCAGCTACGCTAAGCTGATGAAGGCTTATTATAGTGAGAATACAAGCGACAGCGTAAAGTCTGTGGCAAAGAGCAGCAATATCTCCGCTTCCGGGACTTATCTCTCAAAGGAGGAGTCCAGAAAATATGCGCAGGTGCAGACCACCTCGGATGCCCTGAAGGAATCTGCGGATGCTTTGCTGGAAAAATCCCTGTTTACGCAGAAGGACATTACCGTAAAGAATGAGGATGGAACAGAAACTACTGAGAAAGGCTATGATACGGATGCAATTTACAAGGCCGTAAACAGCTTTGTTACAAATTATAACGCGACGGTAAAGGCGGCTGCGGAGACGGATGACAGCAGTGTATCCAGGCGTACTGCCAATATGGAAAATGCCACGGTAAGCAATACGAAGGCTCTTGCCAGGGTGGGAATTACAGTGGGCGAGGACGGCACTCTGTCTCTGGACAAAGATACCTTTGAGAAGGCTGATATGTCGAAGGTGAAGAGCCTGTTTAACGGAAACGGTTCTTATGGTTATCAGGTTTCTGCCCAGGCATCCCTGATTAATTACGCGGCTGACAATGTAATCAATAAGGGAAGCACATACACCGGAAACGGTTCCTACAGCGCGAATTTCAGCAATGGAAATCTGTTTAGTACTTACTTTTAAAACATTTTGAAAAATTTGAAAAATTCTATTGACATTTAAAAGCAAATCATATAGAATATGATTTGTTCGCAGGAATGGCGGAATTGGCAGACGCGCACGGTTCAGGTCCGTGTGGTAGCAATACCATGAGAGTTCAAGTCTCTTTTCCTGCATCTTAAGAGGTGTTAAGTGATTGCTTAGCACCTCTTTTTTTCTCTGACAGAAGGAAGGATGAGGGAAGTCTATGGAGAAAAAAGAAAGCAGGGAAAAAGGCATAAGACGGGACTGGTATAAGCTGGATTTGTCTGCGATTGTTTACCCCACATTGCAGAGGAGAGACTTTTCCTCTGTATATCGTCTGTCCGTTGTACTGAAGGAGGAAATTCGGCCGGATATTTTGCAGAAGGCGCTGAATATGACACTGCCCAGATTTCCCACCTACAAGGCAGCCATAAGAAAGGGATTATTCTGGCGGTATCTGGAGCCCAATAACCGTCCGGGACCTTTTGTGCAGGAGGATGTGAAAAACCCCTGTCAGCCCATGCACTTTAAGGCAAATAACCGTTATCTGGTAAGGGTCTATTATTTCCGAAACCGCATTTCCCTGGAGGCCCATCACAGCCTTGGGGACGGCACCGGCGGTATGTGTGTGCTTCAGACCCTGACTGCAACGTATCTGCGGCTGCTGGGACATGATGAAATAAAGAACGGTGGCTTTGTGCTGGATATCAATGAGGAGCCGGACGAAGGGGAACTGGAGGATGCATACATGCGTTATGCAAATGCAAAAGTGCGCCCGCCCAGGCTTCAGGAGAAAGCCTACCGCGTCCGCGGAACGGCAGAGCCCTTCTACACCTTGAACATCATAGACGGTATTATGTCAGTGTCGGAGGTCATGGCGGTGGCAAAAAAGTACAACGCCACTATTACAGAGTATCTGAACGCAGTGCTTCTGTATGCATTGCTGCAGAAGCAGGAGCAGGACAGAAGAGTGCATCTTCGACCGGTAAAGATTGCCATGCCGGTGAATCTCCGGCGCTTTTTCCCTTCCGGGACACTGCGGAATTTTATTACCATGATTTATCCGGGGGTTGATCCGAGACTTGGGGATTACACCTTTGAGGAGATTGTGGTACAGGTACACAATTACATGAGGTATTATTTGAATGAAAAGCTGCTCAGGGGAGACATCACCACTAACGCAGCGACACAGCGCAATCCTGTTATCCGCGTGGTGCCGCTTTTTATCAAGGATATGGTGGTGAGGACGTTTTATTCGAAGATACAGGACAGAAATTCCTCTGCCGGACTGACGAATATGGGAGCCCTGAGGGTGCCTGACGGGATGAAGCCATATATTGAAAGGTTTGATATTTATATGGGTCAGCCCTTTTCACGAAGGACGAACTGTGCCATTGTCAGTTTTGAAGACACGCTGACAATCAATTTTGCCAGCAGCATCATTGAGGCGGATGTGGAGCGTTATTTTTTCCGTAAACTGGTGCAGGACGGCATTCATGTAAAAATTGAGAGCAATCGTGGAATGGATTGAGAAGGGAGCGTTATGTCATATTGTGTAAATTGTGGTGTGGAGCTTGATGCAACTGCAAAGAACTGTCCGTTGTGCAATACGCCTGTGATAAACCCCAGAGCGCTGGAGCAGATGGCTTCGGCTCAGCCGCCCTTTCCTCAGGAGAAGGGGCAGGTGGAATCGGTAAAAAGGAAGGATCTGGGGCTTCTGGTGTCCATGGTGGTGCTTGCCACAGCGGTTACCTGTGGGATTCTCAATGCCCTTGTGTTCAAGGGGACACCATGGTCGTTGGCTGTAATCGGTGTATGCGCTATTTTGTGGGTCATACTTATCCCGGCGGTTATCTATACGAAGCAGTCGGTGTATGTGTCCCTGCTTTTTGATGGGGCTGTGGTGATTCTTTATCTCTATATGCTTACCTTTTTGGCGGGCAGCAGGGAATGGTTTTGGGGACTTGGCGTACCGATTACGCTGCTGGTAATGGTAATAGCGGAGATTTTTACGCTTTGTGTCCGCAGACTTCCGCGTTCCTTCCTGACAGTGGGGCTTTATCTGTTCACGGCATCAGGGCTGCTCTGCATGGGCCTGGAAATGCTTATAGACCGTTATGTGGCAGGAAAAATAGCGCTGAGCTGGTCTGCGGTTGTACTGACGGTGTGCACTATCCTGGATATTGCGGTTATCACCATGCTGTCAAGAAGAAGGCTTCGAAACGAGGTGCGCAGACGGCTGCACTTTTAAGTGGGAAAAACAGAAGCACCGGGTGACATGGATGAGGAGACAAAATATATGGAAGAAAAGGCAAGTAAAAGGAACCAGAATTTGATGCAGTTAATCAGGCGTGTTCACGGTCTGGTGGAAAACCCTGACCTGGAAAAACACAGACTGTCTCAGGACCATCTGGGGACGATTCTCGGTAATACGAGGGACATCAATTATCGTGAGATTGATATAGACGGGACATATGCAGAGTGGGTCAGCGTCAACCGTGTTCACATGAAGAAATATGTTATATTACATTGTCACGGGGGCGGTTACTCTACCGGAAGCAGTCTATATGCCAGAACCCTGACCTCCAAGCTGGCAGCCTCGACATC
>JBJEJG010000049.1:6946-18745 GCA_051877795.1 Acetatifactor sp. | reverse complement strand
CTCTGTTTGAAAAAGTCTGTAAAGACTTTGAGGCACACCATCCCCCCTCTGGAGAAATTTCAGTTCCATAAAACACTGCTTTGCATAACGATTCGCATCCAGATACCCGTAATTCTTATCTACAATCAAAAAAACATTGTCCATACTCTCAAAAAGCCATCCGCGTCCCACATCCAGGATTCCCAGAAAATCCCCTTCAACCACGCTGAGAATAATCATAAATACCGCCGCGGAGGAAAGAATGGGCACCAAGTCAAATGTGATTGCAGAAACGAGTTCCATCACCAGCGGAACGAAAATAACCACCATGGCCGCAATCAGATGAGACAGGCTATGCTTTTCACTGTCAACCTTTCTGCGCATTTTTACGCGGCGGGCAATGATAAAAATAAAAATGCTCATCAGCAGCACGGACAGAAAGCCATACCGTATCTTGTATATCACGCTTTCGCTTAAGGACAGATAGCCGAAAGCGGAATTGGGCTGCAGTCTGAAATCAATTTCTCCATAAAACTTCTCGCGGCTTTTGTCATTCCACATACTGAGCATGGCAAACAGTTCGCAGGAGAACCATCCATAGGAAAAAATCTGTACCCAGCGCTTTCTCTCCAGATGCAGATACGCCAGGATGAATCGGATAAAAAACCAATAGAACATCACGTTTCCCATGTACTCCAGCTTCATACCGACGAGAGCCTCTTTTTGTCCGCCAGACTGCAGCAGCCAGAAATAAGCTGCATTCATCACCAGACAGCCGGCATTGGCAACCATCAGATTTGCCGACGCTTTATTCTGTTCCTTGTTCATCAATACAAGGATTCCTATCAGCGGGACTGTGATTCCCACTGCCTGTACCGCAAGCATCAGACGGGTCAGCCATCCCATTTCCAAACCCATTCCCAAACTTAACATCTCCTCGTTCGTTATCGGATATCTAACACTATTCTACACATAAGAAAGGGATTCCGCAAGCGGAATCCCTTTCTCCACAACATTATATTAGTCCAGTTCCTTTTTAATCGCCGTAAGCAGCTCGTCATAGGTCTCAAAAGCGGGAAGGTCAGGATTGTCTGCCTTAATCTTATCTGTGCTCTTGAACAGAAAGCCTGCCTTACTTGCCTTAATCATGCCGAGGTCGTTATAGCTGTCTCCGCTGGCAATCGTCTCATAACCGATGGACTGAAGCGCCCTGACAGTCGTCAGCTTGGAATTTTCAATTCTCATCCGAAACCCGGTAATCTCTCCGTTTTCCGCAACCTCCAGAGAGTTGCAGAAGATAGTGGGCCAACCCAGCTTCTTCATGAGAGGTGTGGCAAACTGGGTAAAGGTGTCGCTGATGATGATAACCTGAGTAAGGCTTCTTAACTCATCCAGAAACTCCTTTGCCCCGGGAATCGGATCAATGCCGGCAATAGTATCCTGAATCTCCTTCAGGCCAAGTCCATGCTCCTTCAAAATCCCGATGCGCCACTTCATCAGCTTATCATAGTCAGGCTCGTCACGGGTTGTTCTCTTTAACTCCGGGATGCCGCTTGCCTCAGCAAACGCAATCCAGATTTCAGGTACCAGCACGCCCTCTAAATCCAAACATACGATGTTCATTATGCTTCCTCCGATTTCTATCTATTCTGTACTTTTCCGAATTACACAGCTAAAGTATACACGAAATCGGCCGCCCGGTCAACCATGATTGTATTACGCAAGCGCCTGCTCCAAATCAGCAATCAGATCCCCGCTGTTCTCAATACCTACGGAAAGACGAAGCAGCGTTTCATCCACGCCCAACTTCCTTCTGAGTTCCTCCGGCACCTCCCTGTGAGTCTGTTCCGCAGGGAAGGTCAGCAGACTTTCCACACCGCCCAGGCTCTCCGCAAAACGAATCAGCTTTACGTTTTTCAGAACCGACTTCACCGTCTCCTCACTGTCCACCCGGAAGGAAATCATGCCGCCGTAACCGCTGCACTGTCTGTCAATCAGATCTTTATCCGGTCGATCCGGCAGACCGATATAGTAGACCTCTCTTACCTTTGGCTGCTGTTTCAGCCACTCTGCTATTTCCAGAGCATTTTTCTGGTGCTGCTCCATGCGAATTGCAAGGGTCTTAATGCCTCTCAGCACAAGCCAGCTGTCCATAGGGGAGAGGGACGAGCCCGTGGTCTTATAAATATACTTCAGCTTTTCCCCCAGTTCCTCGTCCTTTGTCACGGTAAAACCCGCCAGCACATCATTGTGCCCACCGAGATATTTTGTCCCACTGTGTACTACAATGTCTGCCCCCAGATTAAGCGGCTGCTGAAAATAGGGTGACAGAAACGTATTATCCACAATCAGAATACAGCCATGTCTTTTTGCAATCCCGGCTGCACCTTGTATATCCGTCACCTTCATCATGGGATTGGAGGGCGTCTCCAGAAAGATTGCCCTGGTATTGGGACGAATTGCCGCCTCAAGCTCTCCTAAGTCTGTGGTGTCAACACTGCTTACCTCCAGACCAATCTTTTTTCCCAGGCTGTCCCACAGACGAAGGGTGCCTCCGTAGATATCATCCGTGGCAATGATATGGTCACCCGGCCCGAAAAGGTCGAACACAGCCGTAATTGCCGCCATACCGGTAGAAAATGCCAGTGCCTCTTCACCATGTTCCAGAAGTGCCACCGTCCTCTGCAGTTGGTCTCTGGTGGGATTAGCCACTCTTCCATAGGCGTAGCCCGTCGTCTCGCCCAATTCCGGATGAGCATAGGTTGCCGACATATAAATCGGATAGCTGACTGCGCCGTAACAGTCGCCTCCGTCATTACTTCCCTGCACACAGGTGGTTTCCTTTGCGTAAGCCATTTTTCCAATCCTCCTAAATGACATAATCAAAATCCGGAAGAATTCTGCGCAGGAACTGCTGCGTGCGTTCCTCCTTCGGATGGTGGAAGATTTCTTCCGGACTACCCTCCTCCACCACAACACCGCCGTCCATAAAGATGACTTTGTTAGCTACCTCCTCGGCAAATTTCATTTCATGTGTCACTACGACCATGGTTGTTCCCTCTTCTGCCAGCTCTTTTATCACCTCCAAAACGCCGCCGATGAGTTCCGGGTCGAGTGCCGAGGTTGGTTCATCAAACAGAATAATATCCGGCTTTACTGCCACCGCCCTGGCAATCCCGACTCTCTGCTGCTGTCCGCCGGAAAGCTGGCTGGGATAATAATCATAGCGCTCTGAAAGTCCCACTTTATCCAATGCCTTTCTGGCAATCTCCTCCGCTTCCTTTTTGGGGACTTTTCTGGCTACCGTCAGGCCCTCCATGACATTCTCGAGTGCGGTTTTGTTGCGGAACAGGTTATAATTCTGGAACACAAAAGAGGTCTTTTTCCGAATCTCCGCTACCTCTTTGCGTGTCGCTTTATTCAAATCCAAATGAATGTCATCCCAGTCCATGCTGCCCGAATCTGCCCGTTCCAGAAAATTCAGGCTTCGAAGAAGCGTTGTCTTTCCTGAACCGCTGGGACCCAGAATCACCACCACATCTCCCTGCTCAATTTCCAGGGACACTCCCTTCAGCACCTCATTTCCCTGAAAAGCCTTATATACATTCTTAATCTCCAGCATATCCTTCACCTGTCCCGCAGTCTGCACATCTCCGGGTTCTTTCCTTTCTACGACAGCGCTGCCGCCTTCTCTCTCACCCACTTCAGTCTCTCTATATCAATGTCGCTGGGAACCGTGCAGTCCGCTCCGATGATAACGCCTTCCTTGCCTGTATCAGCCAGAAGCTTCTCCACATATTGTTCGATTTCCTCCCTGGTACCGGAGTAAAGCAAACCCTCTTTCACATTATCGAAGCCTCCGATGACCGCCTTGCCGCCAAAGAATTTCTTTCCCTCTGCCAAATCCAGTTCTTCCGCATGCACGGCCCAGTTTACCACCTCTACCGGATAATCCTTATAAACAGAAAGGATATTTTTATTTCCCGCGAAGCCGCAGATGTGAAGAATATTGTCGGGGCTTACCGATTTTGCCGTCTCAAGAACCTTTATCTCGCTGGGAGCGACAAAGGCGGAATAAATCTGAGCGGGAATTCCACGGTTCGGATTATTGACGCTTAAGTAGATACCATCTGCAAGACCGGGTCTGACAACTTTTCTGGTCAGAATATTCAGGCTCTCTGCCAACACATCGAGGGCATATGCAACTGCCTCTCCATCCTGCTCTAAAAATTCCTTCAGACGCTGCAATCCTATGGGCCTGCCTACTTGTCCCAACCCGGAAAGCAGCTGGTTAAAAGGAGAAAACTCATTAAAGAACAGCAGGATATCCGGTCCGAAAATCTCCCGAACGCCTTTCACCAGTTCCTCGTTCTTTTGATAAAACGGATGGTCTTCCGGCAACGGCTTCAACTCCTTTAAATCTGCTGCCGTTTCCACCTTACTGAAATCATAGGGCAGGAAAAACAGACCGTCTGTCATAATCTTGACAAAATCAGGTTCAAAAGCCTCCTTGAACTTCTTGTGTCCTTCTAAATTCTTCTGCAGCAGCTCCGGTCTGTTTAAGGTCGCATTGAACTCATCTCCCTCCAGGAAATGATACCAGAAGCCTACAGGAATCCTCTCTGTCTTCTCATTGTGAAATGCCTTTAATACCAACTCTCTCTTTGTGCTCATAGCTTAATCTCCTTTCAATCAATTTGAATCCCCCCTGGGTAGCCAGGCAGAGAATAATATAAATCACCAGAATCACTATGTATGCCTCCGCATACCGATAATTCAACGCCGCTCCAAGCTTCGCCGTCTGGGTCAAATCCTTTACCGTCATCATAAAGGCAAGAGACGTATTTTTCACCAGCGTCACCATCAGGTTACACAGATTGGGAACTGCCCCCTTCAGCGCCTGCGGCAGGATAATTCTTGTGTAGGCCTGAAAGCCGTTCAGTCCGATACTGTAGGCCGCCTCCAGCTGCCCCTTATCCACCGCGGCAATAGCCGAGCGGAATATTTCGATTAAAAATGCAATAGCCGACAAGGTAAAAATAAAATAGGCGTATGCAACACCGGGAATCTGCCGGTATACATTGAAGCTGCTCCCGATTGCCTTAAAGAAAGCCGCCAGCTGTCCCGGTAAGGTATTGTATAGCAAAAGGACAAAAACCACGGAAGGGGTTCCTCGCAGCACCGATACATAGCAGGATGCAAATTTCCCCCAGAATCTGACTTTTTTTATCTGGGCCAGTGCCAACAAAAAAGCAAAGACAGAACCTATCAGAAAAGGAACCAATGCAAGGCTTACTGTAAGCGGTACCGCCTTCACTGCATTTATAAAGGTCTCAGCCATAAAAGATGTACTCAATTTCATACCGGCACCCCTTTCTGCAGCTTACGGTTCAATATGGCGAAACACTTCTGCGTTATCAGCGACAAAATCCAGTAAATCAGCGCCAGTGCCAGATAGGTCTCCAATACATAACCGCCCAGATTCATGGAAATCAAATAGCTGGCACGACCGGTAATGTCGACTACACCGATGGAATACGCCAGTGCTCCATCCTTTAACATACTGACTACTGCGTTACCTAAAATCGGAATTGCCACCACCACCGCCTGCGGAAGTACAATCCTGTAAAAAGCCTGAAACGGAGAAAGCCCTATGCTGACCGCTGCCTCCCTTTGTCCCTTATCAATTGTCTGGTATGCCGCTCTCATCATCTCAGCCATCCCTGCGCCATGCAAAAGACTCAGGGCAAAAATGGCATAATACACAGAATTCCAGGAATTGATGTCTATTCCCGTCAAATTTTTTACCAATCCGGGAGCGCCATAGTAAACTACAAACAACAGTACAATGGGCGGTACGCATCGCATCAGGTTTACATAGCCCTTGCTGATTCCCCGCCAGATGCCATGCTTGCTCATAATACCCGCCGCAGTAAGCACTCCCAGCACAAGACTAAAGAGCAAAGACAGGAAAGCCACAAAAAAGGTCGTCTTCAGGTAGGGCAAAAGTGCTATGAAATTTTCCAGAAAAACCTTACCGTGAAAGCTCATGATTTCCTCTTTTCCTACTTCGAGAAGCCAAGTCCGTCTCTTCCGTATTGTGCGATATAGTCCACGCCATAAAGAGTCTCCTGCAGATAATCAGGATAACCGCTCTCCCAAATCTCGTCAATAACCGAGTCAAACGCATCTGCAGCATCTTTATCTGCCCCGCTGAAAATCACATAAGTAGGAATTGCGGCACAGGGTGTCCATGTCAACTGATCTGCATATTGATGAGCCGGGCCTCCCTCTGACGCTACATTCGCGTTAAAGATAACCTCCAGTCCAAAGTAGGCGTCATAGCGTCCTTCCGCCACCCAGGCATAAGCATCTGTAATGCTGGCAATGCTGCCCGTTTCAAAATCCCAAGCCTTATCAGGATTTGCATCGCACCAGTTCTTTAACACAGTGTAATGTCCGTCTCCGGGATCCACCGGAGCAAGAAGTCCGCCCGCCGCAGATACTGTTGCGAAATCATAAATGGTATCCAAATCTTCTTTTCGAACCGTCAGCCCGGTAACACTTAAACCGATGTTTTTCTCAGGGAAAGAGAAAATTTGTCTTCTTTCCTCTGTCTGAAACCAGTTACGGACCGCACCGTTAAATTTACCGGTCTGTACACCCAACAGCAAATCGTCGCCACCCTGAGATGGAACAAACTCAAATTTGTAATCGGGAAGCAGGGCATCTACTGCCTTCAGCATCTCGATATCATAGCCGGAGGCTTCTCCCTGATTGGTAGTATAGGCAACCGGATAACCCGAATAGCCGTAGGCAATCTGAAGCGTCTTCACTTCTGCCGAATCTGCTACAGCGTCAATCTTCGCATATTCTGTATAAGGCTGTACACCATCATACGCTGTGTTTTCAAAGGACTCCTGCACCGCTTCTGTTCCTGATGCCTCTTCTCCCGCTGCACCACAGGATGTAAGTCCAATTATCCATACTGTTGCAAATAAAAATAAATAATTTCTTTTTTTCATAATGTTCTCCTCCGCTTTTCGCCACATAATTTTTATTATAAAAAAAACAGGTATGGTTACCTGCTTCCTCTGCACTTTCCATCTGTCATACAAGCGAAAACTTCTACGACATTTTTTCAGAACAGCACAAACAGACAGGCCTCCATTGTCGATACAGTTCAATGCCCATACAGCACATTCGATCGATTCTTCTGACTACTTTGAACATGTTCTTTCCTCCTTTTGTTTTTCCTACTTTCTCGGTAGGTTTAGTATACTTTAACACCGTTTCCAATTTTTGTCAATGCTATTTTTATCTTTTTTTCAAATTCTCTCAAAGCCCCGGTAAACCTTCTCTATCACAGCCTCTGCCAGTTTTTCATGCCCCTGCGCATCCAGATGCTCCCAGTCCACATGACTGGGTTCGGCAAAATCAGATGCCGCCAGATAATCAATTTCCCATTCCACGGCAAGTCGTTTTAAAACCGGAGGCAACATTTTTGAAACCTCTACCGATTCTCTGGAAAATTCAGGGTCATATTTTTCTTTCCAAACCTCCGTCCCCAGTAAAATGGGTGATATCAGGAGAATTTTGCATTCCCGGGAAGCCTGTCTGATTTCCGACAACAATACCCGGATTCCGTCACCAATCTGTTCGGCATCAGCCTGATAAACTGTCTTGCAGTCATTTGTCCCTAACATCAGAATAACCATATCCACAGGATAATGGGATTCAAAGAGCACCGGCAAAAGAGCCGCACCGTTCCTTCCTTTTCTCGTTATGTCCTCAAAAACAGTAGTCCGGCCGCACAGTCCCTCCTCTATTACCTGATATTCCTCCTTCGGAAGCGCCTCCTGCAAACGGCTTGTCCACCTGATTCCCCACTCATATCTCTCCTTTGTTCCTGCTACCAGCCCCCAGGTATTGGAATCTCCAAAACACAAAATCCTTTTCATACTTCCTCACATTCTGCCGCATCAGCAGCGCTTAACTCTCTCCACTCTGATATGTGGATATTACCATTTATATCCTACTTTGTCAATATGAATAGTATGTTTTGTTTGAGGGATACAAAAAAGCGTGAGACACCGTAGGAGCAAAAAACTCCTCTGTGCTTCACGCTCAATCGCCAATGCGGGGCAACAAAATATACTCAGGAATTACCTATGGTTATCAGTCTGCCCTGCTGCATCTTTTCATGAATTCTGTGAGAAATGGAAATAACTGTCCGTCCCTCGGATGCCCTCTTCAACACCTCTAGGATTCGAGCCTCCGTCACACTGTCAAGATTCGCCGTAATCTCATCAAGCAGCATGATTTTCGGTTTTGCCACTACGGCTCTGGCAATGGAGAGAAGCTGTAGTTCCCCCTGAGAAAAGTCAGCTCTCTCCATAAGGGTATCATACCCATCCGGCAGCGACAGAATTTTCTCATGAAGCCCTACAAGCCTTGCCGTTTCCTCCACCTCCTCCCTGCTAAAAGCCTCATCAAACAGGGTAATCTGATCCTGTACCGTTCCCATGACAGGATGGAACTGCTGCTCTACATAACCCATAAAGCGGCGTCTTTTTACCCCCGGAATCCGATTGGCTTCCACACCACCCACGGTCACACTTCCCTCCTGCGGCTCGTACAGCCCCAGAAGCAGTCGAAATACAGTGCTCTTACCTGCACCTGTTCTGCCCACCAGCGTCACATTTTCCCCTTCCTTCACCGTGAAACTCAGATGGGAAAGCACCTGATGCTCCGGGTCATAGGAAAAACTCACGTTTTCAAACCTCACTTCCGTGCCGGAGGCTTCCTCCTCCCGGCAGATTGCATTTTCCTCTTCCTCCATAAATTCATCAATTCTCTTCACACCGGCAATTGCCGACTGGATATTCTGAATCTCCATGCCAATATTCTCAATGGGGCCAAACACTTTGCTCACATAGGCAATAATTGCCACTGCGCTTCCTACCGTGATACCGAAAAACTGCTGCATGGCATCTCCCATAGAGGAACATACCATCATAACAGCAATTACACAGGAACTGATGCAAACCACAATAGGAGAATAAATCGCGTTGTAAAAATTGGTTTTCTCCAGCGCCCGATAGCTTTCCTCGATATATGTGTCATACTTTTCTTCCATATACTTCTGAATGGAAAGGGAACGTATACTTCGCATATTCCGGATGGTCTCCGGCACGTGATTATTTACCTTGCCGATGGCCGCACGATTCGCCATCTGCGCCTTCAGCATCTGCTTCTGAATATGCCTCGTCATAAGAAACAGAACAGGCACTATACATAAAATCAGGATACCCAACCCCAGGCTTTTATAGAAAATCACAAACAGAATACCGACCACTTTGCAGGCATTGGCAAACATCCCCACAATTCCGTTTGAAAAAAGGGAGTCCACCGCATCCACATCATTGACAAACCGGGATGTAATTTTTCCGGACTCCGTTTTGGTAAAATATCCTGCCTGCATCCTCGAAAGTTTTCTGCACATTTCACTGCGCACGCTATGCGTCAGCTTCTGTCCCATCACTGTCAGCATCACATTCTGCAGTGATTCCAGAATTCCGGAAACCGCCAGCATGCCAAGATATCCGAGAGCAACATATATCGCAGCCATTTCCCCTTCCGCCAGCCGATTGACTATCTGTTCCAGAATCAGCGGCGGAAACAGCGTCATAACAACGGAAGCAACAATAATCAATAACGTAAGGAGAATTGTCCGCCGTGATTTTTTCGCCATTTTTCCGGTAATCGAAAAAAGACTACTCTGCATCTTCCACACCTCCTGTCTGCTGAGTTTCATAGAGAGAAGCATAGCTCCTGTTCTCCCGAAGCAACTGTTCATGGGTTCCGAAGGTTCCCGTCCCGTCATGCAGGAACAGAATACCGTCCGTCTCCGGGAACAGAGACAGCCTGTGCGACAGCAGTATGACAATCCTGTCTCCGGCAAGGCGTCTCAATTCTTCAAAAATCTCCCGTTCCGTCTTTTTGTCTACTGCGGAAAAAGGATCGTCCAGTACCATAATGCTTCTCTTGTGGCAGAGGGTGCGTGCCAGGGAAATTCTCGCCTGCTGCCCGCCGGACAACTGCTGTCCGCCATTCCCCACATAAGAGTCCTCTCCGTGAGGCATTTTGGCAACCTCTCCGTCCATATGTACCATTTCCAGCAGAGAAGCTGTCTCCTCCACTTTACCAAGAAGTATATTTTCCCTGACGGTATCACTCATCAGTTCCGGTTCATGCCCCATGTAAGCAATCAGTCCGCTTTTCTCCACATCATCCAGCATTCTGAGTTCCCGTCCGTCCAGCAGGATACTGCCCTCGTAAACCGTGTCCCCGATAAAGGTTTTTCCAAGAGCTGTCTTTCCGCAGGCAATCGCCCCTGTCACACCGATAATCTGCCCTTTCTCCGCCTCAAAACAAATATTCTGAAGAACAGGCTCAAAGCCGGGATAAGCCACGTTTGCATTTCTGACCTCCAGCCTCTCTACCGTCTCTCCGTCCCCTGGCTCAGGTAATTCCACATATTCCCGAAACAGGGGCTTAATACGCTGCCAGGAAACCTGCGCTCTCTGAATGGAATTAAAAAGCCTTGCGGAAGTAGATGCTTTCTGAGCAAGCTTCGTAAAACAGGACACATAGGTGGTAAACACACCGATGTCCCACGCAGTCCAGCCTGTCCCAAGCACATTTTTCCCGCCGAACCAGATAATAAACAGAATGCCTCCCATACAGATAATATTATAAATGGGCGTTGTGGCATTGCCCCAGAGATTTGATTTCACTGCATTTTTCTCATACTCCGTCAGAATCTTCTCATAGGATGCATCCCGGCTCTCTTCCCTTCCGTAAACCCGGTATGTGACTGCGTTTCCTACCCTGTCCAACGTCTCCTGATTGAGTTTTCCCGCTGTGGCCTTATATTTCTCGTTGATTCTTGTCACCGGTTTTTTCAGACTTGCCGCAATGGTATAGGACAAAGGCATAAACAGGCAGGACAAAAGCGTCAGCCGCCAATCATATATAAGAAGCATTCCAAAATAAGAGGCAAGCAGCACACCTGTATCGAAAATTTCTGTAGTCACCTGCTGCATACCGGTCGCGCAGGCATCCACATCAGCCACCGCCTTCGTCATAATGGCTCCGGTGCTCTCCTGGTTTACCTCTTCTCGCGTCATATGTACAACACCGTTATAAAGCATATGGCGCATATTCCGGCTGAAATCATTTCTCAGTCTCGACCCTGAAAACCGTTTTAGGGTTCTCATCAGCTGCACAAAAAAAATTACCGTGAGATACGCAGTGGCAACCCTCAACATATCCCCGGCAGAAGCCCTTCCCTGAATGCAGTCATAGAGACATTGTGCCAGCCGCCCCTCAAAATAGGGGCTGGCCGTCATTCCCACATTAAAGCAAGTTCCTCCTATTGCAATCAGCAGAAGAATCTTTTTCTCCGGCTTAAAATAAGACAATACTTTATCCGGTGATTTAATTTTCCTGATTCCAGTTTTTTTCTTTTGTCTGGACATTCCTGTTTCCTCTCTTCCGGAATCGTTCTCTCTTTTCTTTTCTCTCGCTCCCTGTTATCTTACCAATACAGGGACATGTATTGCCCGGCTTCCTCTTCCGTTACGGAAAATTTATCCAATACAATAGACAATACCTTCTCCCATGATGCTCCCAGACTTTTACAGGCCTCTATCAGGGACTTAATGCCTTGACGTGTCACCTGTTGAGTCACCTGCTGTGTTACCTGCTGTGTTACCTGCTGTGTTACCTGCTGTGTTACCTGCTGTGTTACCTGCT
>JBJEJG010000049.1:0-6846 GCA_051877795.1 Acetatifactor sp. | reverse complement strand
GTGTTGCCTGTTGTATGCCCTCTTCCAGTTCATCCTTGAATAATTCCCGCAATGCTTCGCACATATTTTTCTTCTCCTCAAATTTTTCCTCGTTTGCCCGGACGATAATATCCATGACGGATTGATATAGTTTATTGTCCCTGTATTTCTGATACTCCTCAATAACTTCGTCGACACTATCCGAATCCTGCAGATTATTCGTCAAATGATACAGCCAGAAATTATTTTCCTTTGACAGCTCTGATATAATAATCAGCTGTATGGGAAAGAAGTCACCAATTATATAATAAATACCCTGCTCAAACGGACAGATTTCAAAATTTCTTACTTCCCGCAGATGAGCTGCCAGCTTCCGTGGATAGTTTTTACATACAAAGGATATCGTAATCTCCTCAGCCTTTATCTCATCAACAACCGAAGTATCCGATTTATAAAAGCATGCATATGCATGTACTTTATAAAAATCATCGATACTGAGATAATCTGTCGGGCTCTTGTACTCCACTATATTGTATTTTCGAAAGATTCGCCCAATATTCTTTTGTATGCAATTCTCCGAATTTTTCTTGATAATCAGCACATCAATCTCCTTGGGCCCGGTTCCCAGCTGATGTTCGCTTTCAAAATGCATTTCCGACTCTTCCAAGTCAAATTCAATCCGGATTCCTGCATAGAATGCAGGATGCCATTGAAGCATTCTTTTCTCTTCTGCCTCTGCCATATGACCTCCGCTAAAATGTCAGGAGTTCACCCTTCCCGAAAACCCCTGCTTAAAAATATGAAATAAAGCATGAATTTTCCGGAAAAAACAGAGCTGTAATGCTACATATCTCTGTCAATGGATTTGACATAAAGAATACATGCCCCTTTGGCAATGTATCTGAATTGTGTTAGAAAATATGCTTTAAATTATAATAGCATACCAGACTGAAAGATGCAACACTTATTAATAAAGATTTCAGAATAACATAAGCAGCGTTCCCATTACGATAAGTACAAGTCCCACAGCAGCCTTTTTTGTCAGCTTTTCGTGAAATACAATATACGAGAAAGCAATCGTCACCAAAATGCTCAGCTTGTCAACAGGCACCACCACACTTGCCGGCCCATCCTGAAGTGCCCTATAATAGCAGAGCCAGGATGCCCCGGTGGCGAGACCCGACAGACAGATAAAGCCCAGTTCTTTCCCCTGAATTTCTCTGACGGTGTGCTGCTTTTTTGTCACAAACACCACAATCCATGCCATTACCAGCACCACTGCCGTGCGGATAGCTGTACCCAAATTTGAGTTTAAGCCTTCAATGCCAATTTTTCCCAAAATGGAGGTAAGGCTTGCAAATACTGCGGACAGACATGCATAAATAAGCCAAGCTTTTCCAGCCTTCTCACTGTTTTGCACATTTTCCTTCTTCTGAATCATCATAAAGGTTCCCGCACCAATCAGGACAACGGAAATCCCCTTCAGAACTGTAACCTGTTCCTGCAAAAAGAAAAAAGCCAGAAGAATCGTCAGGATGGTACTGGACTTATCAATCGGTACCACCTTGTTGATGTCTCCAAGCTGCAGCGCCCTGAAATAGCAAAGCCAGGAGGCTCCGGTCGCAAGACCGGACATAATCAGGAATATCCATGTTTTTGCGTTCACCCGGGCAATTTCTCCCTGGGCTCCGACCAAGAACACCATAAGCCATGAAAAAATCAGTACCACAATCGTCCGAATCGCCGTTGCAACATTGGAATCCGTCTTTCGAATACCGCACTTTGCAAGAATAGAAGTCACTCCGGCAAATAATGCCGATGCAAATGCCATAATCATCCACATATCAAATTCCCTCCTTCTCTGCTACAAGCCGCTTCAGATTTTCAAAGTCTGTGCGCCGTTCTTCCTTAGATTTGATATAAAGCCTGTTCAAAATCTCGGCAAATGTTCTTTTCTCTTCCTCTGTCAGTTCCTCCGTCAGCCACTCATAATAAATACTCTCCAGAAACTGTTTTGAGTTTTTGAGTTTCTCAGCCTTTTCCGTAGCATAAAGATTAGAGCTTCTCCTGTCCTCCGGATTTGTTTTTCGGACAAGATATCCCTTGTTTTCCAGTGCTGCCGCTCTCCTCGCTGCCGCTCCCTTATCAATTCCAAGCTGACTGATAATCTGTGCCTGCGTAATGCCGGGATTATGGCGAACCAGATGAATAAAGTCAAATTCCGCAGTACCGATTCCGTCCTCCTTCATCGTTTGTACCGTGAACCTGCCGACTTCACGGGCTATCTTTGTTATTTTTCGCTCCGTAACATCCATAATTCACCCTCCGCAAAAAAGATGTAGTATCATCTTAATTAGATGATACTACATCTTTTTTGTGGCGTCAATGTGATTTTATCCATCTTTCCGGTGAAATGACCGGGCTTGTCACCAGACATTCCGGGTCGGGAGCAAGTACATCCCTTGTCACTTCAAACACCTTTTCCGCATCGCAGAGAATACAGGATGCCCCTCCAAAAGGAACGCGTTTTGCCGCTCCCCTGTCATAAAAAGCCTGTTCCAGCTTCACAAAATCTTCTGAAATATGAGGCTGCATGGCATTATAGTGCCTTCTCATATAGACCTTCTTTTGCTGTCCGTCCGGCATTACCACATAAAACATGGTCGGTTTATCCGTCAGACGGTTGGGCACATTCAGCACCTCCTCCACACTGTGGATAAAAGTATTCCGCTCATGTCCCACACCCACCAGCAGGATTTTACCGTTTACCGCGCGAAGTCTGTCATAACAGCCACCCGGCGTACAGGGCGTGTTGCAGTTTTCTTCTCCCCTGATATAATCTGCGGCTGCCCTGCCATATGCCGCCATACTGTGGGTTGGATGCAGGGAGCGAACAACCCCGTCTCTCTTCCGAAACAGATTCGTCAGCAGTCCCACGCAGGATTCCTCTTTCTCAGGGTCAAAAACATTATATTCCGCGCTCATCTGCCGCCACGTATGTGTTGGCAGAAGCAGCAGTCCCTCCGAAAAATATTCCATCCAGGCATCCAGCACCGTATCCGCCCCGCCTTCCACCAATCCGATGGCCTTCATGGAGGAATGAATCAGCACGGTATCTGTAGGCAGAAGTCCTGCTTCCGCCAACTGCTTTGTCAAATTCTGTTTTGTATAAAGCATTTATTACTCCTTTGTTTCCTATTGCTTACTCGTACTTTTGATATCTTCTGATAATTTTTTCCATTGATATCATCCATTGATTTCTCCTGCTAATCACCCCGTCTGCTTACCGGATAAAATTGGTTCTCGCACCGCGCTCCGCCTCCGGCAGCTTCACACCCTTCTCACGGCCTGCTTCGAAGCATTTTAGCATCCATGCCATATTGTGCGCCACATTCCGCATGGTCTGCAGCCCCTCCTCATCCTTCAGGGCATCCTCACCATTTGCCCCATGCACCATATTCCAGTAAGTAGAACCCACCGTAGGCATCTGGGAAATGCCAAAATATTTATTCAGCACATCGAGAGAAGCGCTTGTCCCTCCCCTTCTGGCGACTGCTACACCTGCTGCCGGTTTATAGGCAAACACCTTTCCGCTGCTGTAGAATACCCGGTCCAGAAAAGACAGGATTCTTCCGCTGGGATGCGCATAGTAAACCGGTGTGCCGAAGATAAAGCCGTCCGCCTCCTTTGCCTTCGCCACAAACTCATTCACCTGATCGTCCGCAAACACACAGCCCTTCTCGCTACACTGTCCGCAGCCGATGCAATCTCTCACCGCATTGCCGCCCATCTGGAAAATCTCGTACGCAATTCCTTCCTGTTCCAGTGTTTTTCCGATTTCCGTCAGTGCCGTAAAGGTGGTTCCTTTTGCATGTGCACTTCCGTTCAGCATCAATACCTTCATCTTTTTTCCTTCTTTCCTTCTGTTCTGATTTGCCTGTATAGCCGCAAAAATGGGGTGCTTACACCCCATTTTTGCTTATCACATTTTTTCTGAAAACTTACTTTCTATCTGCCCGAAAGTGCAGAAGATATGTCCTCTCTCATGGCAAGAACCGCCGCTCTGGCAGCTTCGGCATAGCCCTTCTCCCCGAAATGCGCATACTGTTCCTGCTGGTACGCCGCAATGATTCCTCTGGAGGAATTAATAATGGCGCCAAGGCCGTCCTCATTGAAGAAGTGTACCAAATCGGCACCCTTTCCGCCCTGGGCACCGTAGCCGGGCACCAGAATCAATGTGTGGGGCATCACCTTTCTGAGAAGCTTTCCCTGCTCTGGATAGGTCGCTCCTACCACCGCGCCGACATAACTGTAATCTCCGCTCTCCGGCATGCACTCGGCCCCCCAGGTCGCAACCTGTTCACCCACGTGCTCGTATAAGGGCTTTCCGTCAATCAGTCTGTCCTGGAACTCGCCGCTACTGGGATTGGAGGTCTTTACCAGAACAAAGATACCCTTCTTTTCCTCCGTGCAGATCTTCATGAATGGCTTTACCCCGTCAGAGCCAAGGTAAGGATTCACAGTGACAAAATCCTCATCGAAACCGTAATAGGCCTTACTGCCCACCTGAACCTTTCCCAGATGTCCAACCGCATAAGCCTCGGAAGTGGAGCCGATGTCACCGCGCTTGATGTCGCCGATGACTACAAGGTCCTTTTCCTTACAATAGTCCACCGTCTTTTTGAAAGCGATAAGTCCGGGAATTCCGAACTGCTCATACATGGCAATCTGAGGCTTCACTGCGGGTATCAGGTCGCAGACAGCATCCACAATTCCCTTGTTATACTGCCAGATTGCCTCCGCAGCGCCCTCCAACGTTTCTCCGTATTCCGCAAAAGCATTCTGTTTGATATATCCGGGTACAAATTTCATCATGGGATCAAGCCCTACCACGATAGGCGCACCTGTTTTTTTGATTTTATCGTTTAATTTATTTATCATATCTCTATCCTTTCCTGCAGCCGGTCAACATACTTTTTGATGTTGGAGGCATTTACGTATTTCTTCTGGCTGTCGCCGTCCACCACCACAAGAGTAGGCGCCTGCATCACGCCATAGCGGGCCGCCAGCTCCATATTCTCCTCTGCATCCACAGCTACATAGCCTATATCTTTCAGATACTCCTTTGCCAGCTTACAGTTGGGACATGTCTTTGTGGTAAAAAGATACCGGATATTGGCAGGCTGCTCCACCTCCACCTTCACGTCCTCCGAGAAATTGGAGAGTGTCACCACACTTCTGGTGGGGCGCTTCAATACAGAGTGCGCCACATCATACTCCTTTCGGTTCGCATACTCCTGCAGTTTTCCGTCATTCCAATTCTGCACGGGACGGTAGTAACCGGTAATACGGCTGTAAACCTCTGTGGGGGCTCCGCAGTGGGGGCATGTCTTTACTTCTCCCGCAAGATACCCGTGAGTCCTGCAGATAGAATAAGTAGGAGACAGGGTATAGTAGGGCAGCTTGTAGTTGGTTGCAATGGTACGCACCAGAGATGCCGCTGCTTTCCAGTCAGGCAGCTTCTCCCCCAGAAATGCATGGAATACGGTTCCCGATGTATACAGGGTCTGGAGTTCATCCTGAATATCAAGGGCATCAAAAATATCGGTAGTATAGTCAACCGGAAGGTGGGAGGAATTGGTATAATACGGGGTATCTCCCGGCTTTCCTGCAGTCTTGATTGCCGGCCATCTCTTCTTATCATGCTTCGCCAGACGGTAGGTAGTGCTCTCTGCCGGAGTTGCCTCCAGATTATACAGGTCGCCGTACTGCTCCTGATAGTCGGAGAGACGGTTCCGCATATGGTTCAGCACTTCCTTCGCAAAAGCCTGGGTCTTTTCGCTTGTCATATCGGCGCGGAGCCAGTTTGCATTTAAGCCCACCTCGTTCATACCGATGAGTCCGATAGTAGAAAAATGATTTGCAAAGGTGCCGAGGTATCTCTTTGTATAAGGGTACAATCCCTCATCCAGCAGTTTTGTAATCACCTCTCTCTTGATTTTCAGAGAGCGGGCGGCAATGTCCATCATATGATTCAGTCTGCTGAAGAACTCATCCTTGTTGGCAGAAAGATAAGCGATTCTGGGCAGGTTAATGGTAACAACGCCCACGCTTCCGGTACTTTCTCCCGACCCGAAGAAGCCGCCGGTCTTCTTTCTCAGCTCTCTCAAGTCCAGACGGAGGCGGCAGCACATGCTGCGCACATCACTGGGCTGCATATCGGAATTAATATAATTGGAAAAATACGGTGTACCGTACTTCGCGGTCATTTCAAACAAAAGCCTGTTGTTTTCCGTGTCAGACCAGTCGAAATCTTTGGTAATGGAATAAGTGGGAATGGGATACTGGAAGCCTCTGCCGTTGGCATCACCCTCAATCATGGTCTCAATGAAGGCCTTGTTCACCATATCCATTTCTTTCTTGCAATCCTTATACCTGAAGTCCATCTCCTCGCCGCCGACAATAGCGGGCAGCTCTGCCAAATCATCGGGAACCGTCCAGTCCAGTGTAATATTGGAGAACGGTGCCTGAGTCCCCCATCGGCTGGGGGTGTTCACGCCGTAGACGAAAGCCTCAATGCACTTTTTCACCTCGGCATAGCTTAAGTTGTCCACCTTTACAAAGGGCGCAAGATAAGTATCAAAAGAGGAAAACGCCTGGGCACCCGCCCACTCGTTCTGCATGATTCCAAGGAAGTTTACCATCTGGTTACAAAGCACGGAAAGGTGCCTTGCGGGAGCAGAGGTAATCTTTCCCGTGATTCCACCAAGTCCCTCTTTGATTAACTGCTTTAAAGACCATCCCGCACAGTATCCGGTCAGCATGGACAGGTCATGAATATGAATATCCGCGTTTCTGTGCGCTTCC